>CACZQA010000166.1 GCA_902783175.1 uncultured Coriobacteriaceae bacterium | reverse complement strand
GCGCCGGTGAGCGTGATGCACAAGATGCCGTCAGCTCCAGCGGCAGCCGCTTTCCTGAAAGCCGCCTCGAACGCGCCTGGGGCGGGGCAGGCGCTCTTGGGCAGTTCGGGGTAGCGCTCGTGCAGCATCTCGTAGAAGCGGGCTGGCCCCAGCTCGAAACCGTCGACGTAGACCTCTTCGCCAAAGGTGATGGTCAAGGGGACGACGGAGACTCCGAGCTCGTCGAGCCTGGTCAGGGGGATGTCGCTCGTGCTGTCGGTGACAATGGCAAACATAATGCTCCTTGCTCTATTCGTGTCCACTGGGGTGGGCTGCCGGTACATATGGATGCAATAGTGGACAACGCGACGAGGCTCGTCGGGGAGAATCTTTATTTTGCGCAAAGAACAGGTGAAGACGTGTCGAGCACTGGTAGAATCGGCGCTGTTTTGTATGGCGCCTGCGAGGGGGACGCATGGGATTTGTGGAGCTGCTGCTGATCGGCGTTGGGCTGTCGATGGACGCCTTCGCGGTCTCCATCTGCAAGGGGCTCGGCATGCAGCGCGTCAACTGGGGCCATTCGCTTGTCATCGCGCTGTTCTTCGGCGGTTTCCAGGCCCTCATGCCGCTGTTGGGCTGGGCGCTCGGCAGTCAGTTTGCCGCCTACGTGACGCCCGTTGCCCCCTGGGTCGCCTTTGCGCTGCTCGCATTTGTCGGCGGCAAGATGCTGTGGGACGCCTTCCATGAGGATGAAGAGGATGAGGCCGGGCGAAGTGCGGACAAGCTCGACGTGAAGGAGCTGTTCATGCTCGCCATCGCCACGAGCATCGATGCGTTTGCCGTGGGGCTGAGCTTCGCGTTTCTTCAGGTCGACATCGTATCGTCGGTCGCCATCATCGGGGTCACGACCTTTGCGCTCTCGCTTGTGGGCGTGAGCGCGGGCAATATCTTCGGCTCGCGGTGGGAGCGGCCGTCGACGATCGCTGGCGGCGCGATCTTGATCTTGATCGGCCTGCACACGTTGCTCGACGGCCTGGGCATCCTGCCGTTCTAGCCGCTACATCGCGCGGCGCACCGCGTCTTTCCAGCCGTCCAGCAGCTCGTCGACGTGCGCCTGCTCCATCTTGGGCTCGAAGACGTCGTCGGAAGAGCGCAGCGCGCGCAGCTCGTCGGTGCCTTCCCAGAAGCCGGATGCGAGCCCCGCGAGAAACGCCGCGCCGAGCGCGGTGGTCTCGATGTTTTGGGGACGGCGGATCTGCACGCGCGAGATGTCTGCCTGGAACTGCATGAGAAAGTCGTTCGACGAGGCCCCGCCGTCCACGTTGAGCTCGCGCATGGGCTTGCCCGCATCTGCCTCCATGGCGACGCACAGGTCGTTGAGCTGGTAGGAGAGGGCCTCGAGCGCGGCGCGCACGATGTGCGCCCGATTGGTGCCGCGCGTGAGCCCCGTGATGATGCCGCGCGCCTCGGGGTTCCAGTAGGGCGCCCCGAGCCCGGTGAACGCGGGCACGATGTAGACACCGCCCGTGCTCTCGACCGTCGAGGCGATGTACTCGGTCTCGGCGGCGTTCTGGATCAGGCCGAGCTCGTCGCGCAGCCACTGGACGAGCGCGCCGGCCACAAAGACGCTGCCCTCGAGCGCATACTCGGTATGCCCGACGCCGGGGGCCGATGCCGCGATGGTGGTGACCAGGTTGTTCTTGGACGGCTTGGGGTCAGAGCCGACGTTCATCAGCAGAAAGCAGCCCGTGCCGTAGGTGTTCTTGGCCTGCCCCTCCTCGAAGCAGCACTGCCCGAACAAGGCGGATTGCTGGTCGCCCGCCACGCCGCAGATGGGGATGCCTGCCGGGATGTTGGGGTAGGCGGTCACGCCAAAGTCTCCTGCCGAGGGCCTGACCTCGGGCATCATGCAGGCGGGGATGCCGAACAGCTCGAGCAGCTCGTCATCCCAGCAGCCCTCGTAGATGTTGTAGAGCATGGTGCGGCTCGCGTTGGTGACGTCGGTCGCGTGCACCTTGCCGCCGGTCAGGTTCCAGACAAGCCAGCAGTCGACGGTGCCAAACAGCAGTTCGCCGCGCCGCGCGCGCTCGCGGGCGCCCTCGACGTTGTCGAGTAGCCACTT
>CACZQA010000165.1 GCA_902783175.1 uncultured Coriobacteriaceae bacterium | reverse complement strand
GTCCTGGAGATGGCGGCCGGGTTGTAGCCCGTGTCATCGTCGTGATGGTACTGCTCCATGAGCAAATCGAGCGCGTGCAGCGTCTCGTCGGGGTCTTCGATCATGCGCACCGTGCCCTTGCCCATAACCGACGCGTACGCCATCGTGCAATAGCATTTCTCGGAGAAGTACTGCAGCTTGTGGTCGCAGTCCATCTCGAACCCCACGCGCGGGTTCTTGGCAAGCAGGTCGAGCTTGTGCCCCTCGAGCGCGCTGTGGAAATACAGCGTCACCTTGCCTCCGGCAGCCTCGAGCCCGAAGTTGAGCGGCACCACGTACGGCACCCCGTCGTCGTCCACGATCCCGAGCCGGCACACGTCGCAGCGCCTCATCACCGCCACGATGTCGGCAAACTCTTTGATCTCCCGCTTGGCTTTGCGCATCACAGCAACCTTTCCCTCATGGATCCATGCAACCCTGCATCTGTGCATCCGGCCAGTCGTTTGCCCGAAATCTTACGACACCGCGCGCAGATGTGCACCCGCTCGTCTGCGCGTGCATCTCACCGCCCGCGTTATGCGACAATGCGTGTATCGTCAGTTCGAGAAGCAGCCCACGTCCCAAGGAGCAGTCTGTGAAAACCAAACGTCCCTTCCCCCAGGCAATCGTCACGAAGAAAGCCGCGCGCGCCATACACGAGGGGCACCCCTGGGTATTCGCAGGTGAGGTGAAAAACGTCGAGCCCGCGCCGTTGGACGGAAGCGTCGTGGAAAACGGCGGCATCGTCGACGTGAGGGAGGAAAACGGCACCTACCTGGGCACGGGCCTCATCTCCGAGAACAGCACGATCCGTATCCGCCTCGTCACGCGCAATGCGAACGACCGCCTCGACGAGGCATTCTGGCGCCGCAAGCTCACCTGGGCGTGGGAGCACCGCAAGGCATGCATGGGCAGCCGCGCCCTGCCCGGCTGCGAGCCCGACACGAACTGTTGCAGAATCGTCTTTTCCGAGGCAGACGGCCTGCCGGGTCTGATCGTCGACCGCTACGAGGACGTGCTCGTCGCGCAAGTAGGCACCGTCGGGATGGAGCGCATCAAGCCGATGCTCTACGAGCTGTTGCTCGACATCCTTCAGGCCGATGGCCAGCAGGTGCAGCGCGTCTACGAGCGAAACGACATGCCCGCCCGCGACAAGGAGGGCCTGCCACGTCATTCGGGCTGGTGGAAGGGCGAGGGCAGCGCCCAGCTCGAGGTGCGCGAGAACGGCATCGTCTTCGGGCTCGACATCGAGCAGAGCCAAAAGACCGGCTTTTTCCTGGACCAGAAGTACAACCGCCGCGCCGTGCGCGAGATCGCCGCGGGACGCCGCGTGCTCGACTGCTTCTCGCACGTGGGGCCGTTCGGGCTCAACGCGGCAGCCGGCGGCGCCGCATTCGTGCGCTGCGTCGACTCCAGTGCCACGGCTCTCGGCCTCGCACGGGAAAACGCGAAGCTCAACGGCTTCGACGATCGCATGGGCTTCACGCAGGCAGACGTGCTCGAATACCTTCCCGAGCTGCTCGAGGACAAGGCGCGGCTGCACGAGGAAGGCGGCCCGTTCGACCTCATCGTGCTCGACCCGCCAGCGTTTGCGAAGACGCGCAAGGCGACGCACGGCGCGATGCGCGGCTACCGTGACATCAACTACCGCGCCATGCGCCTGCTGCCCCGCGGCGGGTACCTGGCGACGTGCTCGTGCTCGCACTTCATGACGACCGACCTGCTCAAAAAGGCGATTCATCAGGCAGCACACGACGCGAGCGTCCAGCTCATGCAGGTCGAGGAACGCCAGCAGGCGCCCGACCACCCCATCTTGTGGGGCGTCCCGGAAACGCACTACTTGGATTTCTTCATCTTCCGCGTCGTGTAGAAGAGCATCGCCTTGCGTACCGTGCGCGTGGACCGCAAACGCTGTCTTCGCGCGAGTGCCCCCGCTCGCCGCTCACGGCAATTTCGTGAGAAGGCGTCCGATGACGCGCCATTATCTCTTCATAGGAATATAATGAATTGCAGTATTTGAACAGCTCGTTTGAACACGAGCCCGTGATTTGAGAACTGAATTAGAACTGTTTGGGTCTACCAGGCGCGTTTTGCCTGTTGCGTTAATGGCACATTTTGGTCGTTAAGGTTATGTAGAAAAGGAGTTCTGAATGCAAAGTATCGTCGCGTCATCAACAGCCGCTCAGGCCGCGCAGGCTGGCACGGAAGCCGCCTCCAAGGTCGCGAAGGGCATCGCCAACGCCAAGCTCGCATGGGCTTTCGGCACCTGCGAATACGATTCGGAAGAGCTCCTCGGCGCCATCGCCAAAGAGCTTCCCGGCGTGCCCGTCGTCGGCAACACCTCGTTTACCGGCATCATCACGCCCGAAGGCTACATCGGCGGCGACAAGCCGTTCGTCGGCATCCTCGCGCTCGGCGGCGATGACCTGACCGTCGGCACGGCGGGAGCCGCGCGCTCGACGGGTGCCAGCGCCCGCGAAATCGGCCACAGGCTGGCCGAAGAGGCCATGAAGGCCGCCGGCAAGGACACGGCGCCTGCGTACTGGTACATGGTCGCCTCCCCCGCCGAGGAAGAGTACTACATCAAGGGCGTCACCGAGGTCATCGGCCGCGTGCCGTTCTTCGGAGGGAGCGCCGCAGACAACACCATCGCCGGCGATTGGATGATCTACAACGGCGCCGAGGCCTTCGCCGACGGCTGCGTCGTCGCGTTCTTCTACACCGACACGCCGTTTGCCAACAAGTTCACGGGCGCCTACGCCGAGACCGACGACTTCGGCGTCGTCACCAAGATGAGCGGCGACCGCCAGATCGTCGAGATCGACGGCAAGCCCGCCCTGCAGGTCTACGCAGACTGGCGCGGCATGTCCACCGACGAGCTCATGGGCGGCGACCTGCTCGCCAAGTCCGTCGTGAGCCCGCTCGGCTTCAAAGACCGCCTCGGCGACCTCACCGCAATCCGCCACCCGATGAACGGCAACGACGACCTGTC
>CACZQA010000164.1 GCA_902783175.1 uncultured Coriobacteriaceae bacterium | reverse complement strand
CACGCAGCATCCTTCTCGGCCATCGAACATACCCGATGATTATATGAGTAACAGATTGCATCTTGGTTGTACAAAACGTGGAATCGCGCGCAGCCATGGACCCTGTGCACGGCCCCGCCTCGGCACCCTCCCCTACACCTCTCGCCAGCCGCTTCCCCTTTGCACGCCGACGCACAGATAAAATAAGCGACGAGTAAAGTGATGCGGCGTCGTTGGCACTGTCAGAAGGAGGACGTGATGTTCTCGGATCGACTCGACTTTCTTATGGATCTTGCCGACGTGCAAAACAACGCCCTCGCACGCGCCGTCTCGCTCGACGCCTCCTACGTGAGTCGCCTGCGCAGCGGACAGCGCCCCCTGCCCGCAAAGCAAAGCTATGTCATGCCGATGGCACGCTACCTCGCGCACCACATCAAGCTGCCGTACCAGCGCGAAGCCGCATGCAGAGCGCTTCACCTCGAAGCCTCGTGGCCCGAAGACGAGCAGCACGCGGCGCTGTTGCTCTGCGCGTGGCTTCTAGGCAAGCAGCTGCCACCACCTACCGAGAGCGTGGGCATGCTGCTTGACCGGCTTGCCATGGCGCGCCCTGCGGTGCCGCCCAATTGCCGCCATCAACAGCACACAGCGCCCGCGCAGTCTCCCCCAAAGACCAGGGGAAACGTCCCACCACCGCCCGCCGTCTTCTACTACGGCGTCGAGGGTAAACGGCAGGCAGCGCTTCGCTTCCTTTCCTCCGTGAGCTCTTGCGAACAGCCGCAGACGCTGTTGCTGTTCTCCGACGAGGAGATGAGTTGGCTTACCGGCGACCCCGCATACACCGCACGCTGGGCAACAGCGCTAACCGAAGTTCTAGCCGCGGGTAACCGCATCCGAATCGTGCACACTGTCACGCGCAACGTCGACGAGATGATACTTGGCGTGGCAAAATGGCTCCCCATCTACATGACGGGCTCCATCGAGCCGTTGTACTACCCCGGGCCAAGAGACGGCCTGTTCCAGCGGACACTGTTTATCGCGCCAATTACCGCGGCGATTGTCGCGAATTCGACAAACCGCGAGCCGGACGGTCTGCTCAACGTCTACCTCGAAGGGCAAGACGCCCTCGATGCGCTCGTGCTCGAGTTCAACCGCTACGCGGCATGCTGCTGTCCGCTCATGCGCGTCTCTACCTCGCAAACGTTCGAGCGCTTCTGGGAATGCGCCCTCGAGCTCGCTGCCGCAGATGAGCCGCTCGTGTTTGTAGGACCAGCGCCCTCGCTCGCGAGCATGCCCCGAGAGGTCGCTCACTCAATCTCGAAGCGCCGAGCCTCCGGCAAGCTCCTGCAGCTCTGGGAGCAGCTCGCCTCGCAACTCGAGAAACGCACGACCATACTCACAGAAATTTTTCCGACACACGAGTCCAGTGCCGTCGAACATGGCATCGAATTGCCGCTCGGACAAGGCCTCACGGAGGGCGGGACCCGTTACACTCCCGAAGAGTACCGCGCGCATATTCAACACGCGCGCATGCTCACATCGGAGAACGTCCCATACCGTATCCACGAGATGCCCCTTGCCCACGACAACATACTCGTCTGCGCATCAAAGAATGCAGGCGCCGTCATCGCACGCCTCGATGTCCCGACGGTCGTTTTCGCCCTCGACGAGCCGGGCATGACGAACGCGATCTGGGAATACTTCTCTGAGCACGGGGAGGAAAACACGCGCACCGCCCGAGAAACCTGACCCGCCCTGCGCCTCCTGTCGTTTGTCATTGACAATAAACTCCCCAGCGGCGCCTCCCCTTTTCCCTCTTCGTATGCTAGAAGCAAGGAGTGTCACCGGGCATCAACGGGAAGGGGAAGACCATGAAGCGAAGCAAACGAGCGGCACTGATCACGACAGTTCTGTGCATGTTGTGCCTTGTCGGACTGGCAGCCTGCGGTGGGAACACCGTAGCTCAGAAAAGCGACGAGGAACTCATCAAGGAAGACATCGCGACCGCTATCGGCACGAACGTAACGAAGGAGGAGATCGCGAAGGGTATGCGCGAAGACGCCGAGCTGCAGCAGCTCGAGCAGCTCGGCTTGGATATCGACAGCTATGCCGAAAACATCGCCGGGAAGTTTGAGGTAAATACGGAATCGGTCAAGGTCGACGGAGATACCGCCGTCGCCACACTCGACGTCCTTGTCCCCGACTTCGGGGAGAAAGCCGACGCACTCGCAGACCAGGCAATCAATAAAGCCATCGCGGGCATGGACACGTCGTCGATGAGCGAAGAAGAGCTGATGAAGGTCTTCAGTCAAGCTCTAAACGATGCCTTGAGCAGCCCTGACTTTCCGACGACGAGCACGACGTTGAATGTCGACTACGTCAAGAAAGACGGCAGCTGGCAGTTGAAAGACCCAGATAGCGTCAAACAGCAGCTCTTCGGATTGGCAAACGTAAGCTAGAAGCAGCCGGAGATTGCGGGGTGGGGCGTGCGATGCGGCTGTCTACCGCGCAGCGCTCCGCCCGCCTACACAAACGCGATGGCGAGCAGCGCCGAGATGACGCCGACGATGCCGAGCGGAATGCATCCGTCGATAAACGCAGCACGTCCCTTGAGCGCGTAGTAAAGCGTGTAGCAGACGACGTTCACGATAAACGCGATGCCCAGCACGAGCACCAGCATGATAAACGACGCGCCGGTGATGGCATGCAGGCTCGCAATGCCGTTGACCGTGGAAACCTCGAACGCCATCCATCCGACGATGAGCGCGAGCTCCGTCGTGACGGTGCGCTTGGCGAGCCAGCGCGTGCCCACCATGAGGACGAGGTAGAGCACGACGGCTATCGCGAGGATGAAAAACGGCGGGATGGCCATGGGGATCTGCACGAGGGCGACAACGGT
>CACZQA010000163.1 GCA_902783175.1 uncultured Coriobacteriaceae bacterium | reverse complement strand
CGCGACCGTCTGAGTTTTGCGAAGATCCCCGCGGTTATGGACGTCCCCAATCTTATCTCCATTCAGACCGATTCGTTCAAGAAGTTCATGACAGAGGGGCTCGACGAGGCATTCCAGAGCATGTCCCCGATCGAGAACACCTCCAAGAGCCTGATGGTCGAGTTCGGCGAGCACGAGTTCGGCGACCCGAAGCACTCCGTCGAGGAGTGCAAGAAGCGCGACATCTCGTATCAGGCACCCCTGTTCGTCGACATCCGCTTCATCAACAAAGAGACGGGCGAGATGCAGGAATCCAACGTCTTCATGGGCGATTTCCCGCTCATGACCGACCGCGGCACCTTCATCATCAACGGCACCGAGCGCGTCGTCGTCTCCCAGCTCGTCCGCTCCCCGGGCGTCTACTTCTCCTCCGAACGTGACAAGACCTCCGACAAGATGATCTACAACGCCAAGGTCATCCCGGCGCGCGGTGCCTGGCTCGAGTTCGAGACCGACAAACGCGACACGCTCTCCATCCGCATCGACCGCAAGCGCAAGCAACCGGCGACGCTGCTGCTGCGCGCCTTCGGCATTGCCGAGACCCGCGAAGAGATCATCGAGCTCCTCGGCGACGGCGAGATGGTGCAGCGCACCCTCGAGAAAGATGCCACCACCACGAGGGAAGAGGCGCTCATAGAGCTGTACCGCCGCCTGCGCCCGGGCGAGCCGCCCACCGTAGATTCCGCGCGCAGCCTGCTCGAGGGCCTGTTCTTCAACGCGCAGCGCTACGACCTCGCCGATGTGGGCCGCTACAAGATCAACAAGAAGCTCGGCCTCGAAAGCGAATCCTCGACGCTGACCGTCGACGACATCGTCACCTCGATGCGCTACATCATCAACCTCGCCGAAGGCAAGAGCGGGTATCAGACCGACGACATCGACCACTTTGGCAACCGTCGTATCCGCACGGTTGGAGAGCTCATCAAAAACCAGTTCCGCATCGGCATCAGCCGCATGGAGCGCGTCGTGCGCGAGCGCATGTCCACGTTCGACCCCGAGGACATCTCCCCGCAATCGCTCATCAACATCCGCCCGATCGTCGCGGCCATCAAGGAGTTCTTCGGCTCCTCGCAGCTGTCCCAGTTCATGGACCAGACGAACCCCGCCGCAGGCATCACCCACAAGCGCCGTCTGTCCGCACTCGGCCCGGGCGGCCTGTCGCGCGAGCGCGCAGGCTTCGAAGTCCGCGACGTCCATACGTCCCACTACGGCCGCATGTGCCCGATCGAGACGCCTGAAGGCCCGAACATCGGTCTGATCGGCTCGCTGGCAACCTACGCCCGCGTCAACGACTTCGGCTTCATCGAGACCCCGTACCGTCGTGTCGTCGACGGCAAGGTGACTGACGACGTCGACTACCTGACGGCCGACGAGGAGGAGAACTACTCCATCGCCCAGGCAAACGAGCCGTTCAACCCCGACACCCGCGAGTTCGGGCACTTCGATGACGACGGTACCTTCATCAAGGCCAAGCGCGCCGTCTGCCGTACGAAGAACTCCGACGGCATCTTCGGCGACCCGGCAGAGGTGCCGGTCGAGGACGTCCAGTACATGGACGTTTCCCCGCGCCAGATGAACTCCGTCGCAACCGCGCTCATCCCGTTCCTCGAGCACGACGACGCAAACCGCGCGCTCATGGGCTCCAACATGCAGCGTCAGGCAGTGCCGCTGCGGCGTCCGCAGGCACCGCTCGTCGGCACCGGCCTCGAGCACCGCATCGCCACTGACTCCGGTGAGCTGCCGCTGGCCAAGCACGCCGGCGTGGTCACCTACGTCGACGGCGCCCGCATCGAGGTCACCACGGACGAGGGCGACACCGACGTCTACGAGCTGCCCAAGTTCCAGCGCTCCAACCAGAGCGGCTGCATCAACTACAAGCCGCTCGCACGCTACGGCGACGAGGTCCAGCCGGGCGACGCCCTGGCGGACGGCCCGTCTACCGACCATGCGGAGCTGGCTTTGGGTCAGAACCTCATGATCGCCTACATGCCGTGGGAAGGCTACAACTACGAGGACGCCATCATCATCTCCGAGCGCGTCGTCGCAGAAGACCTGCTCACGTCCATCCACATCTCCGAGTACGAGCTCGACGCACGCGACACCAAGCTCGGTCCCGAAGAGATCACGCGCGAGATCCCGAACCTGTCCGAGGACATGCTCGCCAATCTCGACATCGACGGCGTCATCCGCATCGGCGCCGAGGTGCACCCGGGCGATGTCCTAGTCGGCAAGGTCACGCCGAAGGGCGAAACCGAGCTCACCGCCGAGGAGCGCCTGCTGCGCGCCATCTTCGGCGAGAAGGCCCGCGAGGTCCGCGACACGTCCCTGAAGATGCCCCATGGCGCTTCGGGCCGCGTCATCGGCATCTCGCAGTTCTCGCGCGAGGCCGGCGACGAGCTGGCCCCGGGCGTCAACGAGCTCGTGCGCGTCTACATCGCCCCGAAGCGCAAGGTGCAGCAGGGCGACAAGCTCTCCGGCCGCCACGGCAACAAGGGCGTTATCAGCCGCGTCCTGCCCGTGGAAGACAT
>CACZQA010000162.1 GCA_902783175.1 uncultured Coriobacteriaceae bacterium | reverse complement strand
GCTCGGTGATGTCGTTTTGCAGACTGTCGATAATTGCCGGCGTCATCTTCTCGAGCTTGGACACTCCAAGTTCTGTGATCTTGAAGCAAGTGGCACGCCGGTCGTGCGGGAGCCTGAGGCGCTCGAGACGCCCGTGGCTCACGAGCTTGGAAGTGGCGACGCATACCTCGTTGCTCCTAAGCAACAACTGTCGTGACAGCTCCTTGACCCGCATGCCCTGCGAGCTGCGCGAGAGTAGGTGCAGGATGCGGTACTCGTTCAGGCTGATGTTCGCGCGGCGCATATGCGTGGTAAGTGAGCTTAGGGTCACGAGCGAAGAGTCAATGTAGGCGTGCTCCACGCTGATGCCGTCGATCTTCATGTAGTCGAGTCTGCGCTCCAAGACAGTGCTCGCCGAGTCGCGCTTGGTCATGGCGAGCTCGTTTTCGTTGTAGACGGACCAAAACTCGTGCGCGAGCTGGCAGAGCACTGGATCGACGTTAGCGATGAGCTCGGAGCCCGCCGGGGTGATGGAGACGTGCACGACGCGGCGGTCCGACGCGTCTTCGGAACGCTCGATGGCACCCAAGGCCTCCAGGTCGTTCAGGGCACTCGTCACCGAGGAGGGCGAGAGCCCGAGCGCCTCGGAAAGCGCCTTGGCGGTATGCGCCCCGCCATCGGTTGCGAGCAGACGCAGCAGCAACCGGTACTGCGTGAGCGAAATGCCCGCATACTCCGTGACGAGCTCGCCCGCTTGCCGGGCGAGCAAGATGGTGACGGTTATCCAGTTGTCATGGCCCTCGTTCGCGATCACAGCATGCTCCGACCATTGGTTTTGACAATTACTAATTCTATGAAATTCTACTACGTCGAACGAGCTTCTTTTCGAGCGCGAAGCCGCAGGCGAGACCCCACAATGGACAGTGAGAAAGCGCACTTGAGGCGCGCGTGGACAAAATGTTCGTGGAAGGGGGCCAAATGTCTGAGGAAAAATGGGTATGCACGGCATGTCCCGGGTGGGGCGACCATGAGTTCTGCGCGATCAAGACCATCGTTTCCGATGGCAAGATCGTCCGCACCGAGGCGGTCGACTACACCGGCGCGGAGGCCGGCGAGGGACATTGCTGCCAGAAGGGCACCGCATCGTGGCGTCAGGTGTACGCTGACGACCGGCTGCTGTACCCGCTCAAGCGTGCCGGCGAACGTGGCGAGGGCAAATGGGAGCGTATCAGCTGGGATCAGGCGCTCGACGAGATTGGCGCCAAGATGCTCGAGCTTGGCGAGAAGTACGGCCATGACACCATTGCGTTTTGGAACATCACAACCTCACTTCCGCCGTCGCAGGGACTCGACACGCTGCTGGGCAACCGGCTGTGTGGCCTGTGGGGCGGCACCGACCCGCTCAACGCCTACGGTCTCGATAACGGCCCGTATTACGCGTCTTACTTCGACTTGGGCGACTTCTACAAGTACATGATGATCGACCCCGTCAAGTTCGATGCGACAAGCTACCTCATCATCTGGGGCGGCAATCCGGTGGAAAACCAGCAGCGCGTGGCGAAGCACATCGTCGAGGCCAAGTCGCGTGGGGCAAAAATCGTAGACGTCGGCTTGCTGTTCGACGCCTCTGCGGGTTATGCCGACTGGTTTATCCCGGTCAAGCCCGGCAGCGATACGGCGCTCGCGCTGTGCATGGCACGCCAGATCATCGAGCGCGGCGAGTACGACCGCGCGTTCATGCAGCAGTACACGGTGGCCCCGCTGCTCGTTGACGTCGAGACGGGCAAGTTCGCCAGCAACGAGGGCTGGTTTTACTACTGGGACGAGGAGTCCGGTTCCGTCAAGCCGACGGCGAAAGGCGCCGAGGAATACGAGGGCACGCCGGCGTTCGAGGGCAGCTACGAGCTCGACGGGCGCACTTACAAGCCTGCATTCCAGTTGCTCAAAGAGCACGTCGCGCCCTATACGCCCGAGTACCAGGAGACGATTACGGGCGTTCCCGCGGCAGATGCGGTCAAGCTCGGCGAGGAGTACTCGTCGCATCGCCCGGCGTTCATCGTCGGCGCCCTCGGCATGCGCTATCAGAACCAGGGCGACGCCTATCGTGCGTTCTATCTGCTCGGCATGCTCACGGGCAACCTGGGCAGCGCCGCCGGCGGCGTCACGAGCGAAATCCAGCCGTGCGGCTGGCCGCTCGGCTTCAACAACCCCGCGGTCATCTTCCCCGACGGCCGCGAGGCGGACAAGACCGTCTTCGTCAAGAACGGCGACTTCTTCGAGGCGGCCAAGGAAGGCAAGTACAAGGGCTTCATCAAAGTGGCGGGCAATCCCGTACATAACTGCCCCAACCGCAGCCGTTGGATCGAAGACACCTTCCCGCAGATGGAGCTCGTCGTCGACGTGGACGTGTGGATGACCGACACGGGCGAGTATTCCGACTACGTCCTTCCGGCGGGCATGCCGTTCGAGCGCGAGGAACTCATCGCAGCAGCGCAGTACAACCACGTGGTGCTGCAGGAACCGGCCGTCGATCCGCGCGGCGAGTGCAAGGACCCGTCGTTCATCTACGGCGGTCTGGCCGAGCGCATCGGGCTGGGAGAGTACTTCCGCAACGAGGCCGGCGAGCCGATGGTGGCGGCCGACTGGATTCGCATGCGCCTGAATTCTCCGCAGCCGTTCCTGACAAAGATCGATCCGCCGCTCACCTACGAGCGTCTGAAGGAAGAGAAGATCATCCGTGCGGCCGTCCCGCCCATCCCGTGGGATCCGTTCTTCGGCATGAAGTTCGCCACGCAGACGGGCCACATGGAGTTCTACTCGGAACGCCTGAACACCATCGGGCTGCCCATGGCGACGTACCACGAGCCCTACGAGGTTCCCACCAACGCGAGCCTCGCGAACGGCACCGCCAAGCATCGTTACCAGTTCTTCAGCGGACGCCAGCGCTTCTTCATGCAGTCGATGT
>CACZQA010000161.1 GCA_902783175.1 uncultured Coriobacteriaceae bacterium | reverse complement strand
TCCTCGTTGAACTCGTTGACGAGCTCGAGGCGCTGGCGCTTGGGCGTGGCGCCGGTGATGGTGTAATGGGCGACGCCTTGCTCGGACAGGTGCGTGGATATGATGTCCAGATACGAGGTGAACTGCGAGAAGAGCAGGAGCTTCTTGCCGGAGTCGATGGCCGTCTCGACGAGGTCGAGAATCGTCGAGAGCTTTGCCGAGGAGTCGTCGTAGTCGTCGAACACGAGGTGCGGGTCGCAGCAGATCTCGCGCAGACGCGTGAGCTCCGCCAATACCGCGATGCGCTCGCGCGCGAACTCGGCCGTGCTCTTTCCGACGATGGACTCGCGCAGGCGCTGCTCGTGCGCCCGGTAGAGCTTGAGCTGCTCGCCTTCCATGTGCGCGTAGACGACGTTCTCGCTTTTCTCGGGCAGGTCAACGAGCACGTCGCTTTTCAGACGCCTCATGACGAAGTGCCCGACGAGCTCCTGCAGGCGGCGCATCGCCTCTTCCTGCCCGTCGACGATCGGCTGCTCGTAGCGTTCCCTGAAGCGTCGGTACGAGCCGAGCAGGCCCGGCATGAGAAAATCGAAGATGCTCCAGAGCTCCGACAGGCGGTTTTCGATGGGCGTACCCGTGAGCGCGAAGCGGTGCTTGGAGGGGACGCTCTTCACCGCCTGCGCGGCAAGCGTCGCGTGGTTCTTGATGTACTGCGCCTCGTCGAGCGCAACGCACGAAAACTCGATCTGCTGGTACACCTCGACGTCACGGCGCATCAGGTCGTACGAGGTAACGAGCACGTCCGCCGTGCCCGTGGGGTTCTCGCCGGCGTACTCGATGAGGATGTCGTCGCGCTCGGGCTTGGAGCCCGCCACGGCGATTGCGCGAAGTCCGGGGGCGAACTTCTCGAACTCGGCGATCCAGTTGTAGACGAGGGACGCCGGGCAGACGATGAGCGCGGGGGCACAGTCTGCGCGAGCTTCCTTCTGCGCGAGCAGGTACGAGATGAGCTGCACGGACTTGCCCAGGCCCATCTCGTCGGCAAGAATCCCCCCAAAGCCCATGTCGGACAGCGTGCACAGCCACTCGAAGCCCTCGACCTGGTAGGGGCGAAGCGTCGCGTGAAGGCCGGCGGGCACCTGGTAATTTGCCAGGCCGCGCTGCTCGAAGTTGTTCACGTACTGGACGAACGACGCGTCCTTTTGCTCGTCGGCGACGAGGTCGTCGAGCTGGAGCGCGCGGTACGCGGGCAGCACGGCGCTGCCGTCGCGCGGGTCTTCGGGCATGAGGTCGAGGTCGACGAGCAGCTCATCGGCCTCCGCCAGGTCGGCGTTCGCGAGGTCGACAAACGAGCCGTCCTTCAGGCGGTGGTAGCGCTTGCGACGCCGGTAGCTGTTGAGCAGCGCGACGAGCTCGCCGCGGGGCAGGTCGTCGGCCGAGACCGTGAGGTTGATGAGGTTTGCCTTGAACGAGATGCCAACACTCGCATGCGGGTGGCGTCTGCTGATCAGCCCGTCGAACTCGGGGGTCGTGAGCACCGTCGCATGGGCCCTGAGCTCGCGCAGGCCCTCGAAGAGCAGCCGCGTTATATCCTCTTCGTCCGAAAGGCGCATCGGCGAGTCCTGCGTGCCGGTCGTCTTGCCCTCGACCACGGGGAAATACCGTGCGAGCAGGCGCCTGACGGCACGCTCGGCGCCCAAATCGCGAAGGCCGTAGCTGAGCTTGGTGCGCTCGGCCTTGGCCTCGAACAGCCCGCAGCGCTCGTCGTCGTACTGCGCGTACGCCTCGCAGGAGATGCCCTTGCCCGCCCTGTCGAGGCACACGATGACCTCGCACGGCCGCGGGCGCATGACCTCCATCTCGGGCGGCTCGATGACCTCGAGGTGCTTCTCGAGCGAAGGCAGCACGTTCGAGCAGAAGGCGGGCGCGTCCTGCTCGCTGATGAACTGCACCTCGTTCTTGTTGCTGTAGACGTCGCGGAGGAACTCCTCGACCTCGGCGTAGTCGGGCGTGCAGCGGTAGAACGCGCCGTTTTGCCAGATGTAGCGGCTGTTGCCGCTTGCCACGAGCGTGATGGGCTCGTCGCGGTGCAGCTCGAAGCCGCCATCGCCCACCGACGTGAACTCGACCCGGATGGGAGGGTTGCCATCGATGACGTGCGCCTTGCGCGCCTTGTGGTTGAGCTTGTTCAGGTCGTCGACGTAGAAGACGTGCCTGTCGAGCAGGTCGAGCAGCGCGACGAGCTCGGGCGTGGAAAGGAACAGGTCGTGTTCCAGGTCTTTCGGGCGTAGGTGGTACGAGCTGAGCTGGTCGTTTTCGAGTTCCTGGCGGATGGACACCGCACGTTGCAGAAACGCGATGATGTCGAGGGCGTGGTCGGTGAACATCGCCTTGCGGTGCGCAAACGAGAGCTTCGTGCCGTACGAGTAGGTCTCCTGCTTGTCCACGGCGTCGAGAAACGCGGGCAGGTCCTTGATGACGTAGCGTGCGGTGGCGCCGGAGATCCTGAACTTGGCGGACCAGCGCTGCGTGTCGTGCGTGAGCAGCACGCCCAAGTCGATCGTGCCGAGGTGCTCGGTCTCGGGGCGCTTGCCCTCGCCCGATCCCGCCGCCCTCCGGTCCTCGACGGACTTGAGGAGCTTCGAGATGCCGTCTGACGACTTGGCGTTGCGGTTGAGGTCGTAGCCCAGAAACGTGTCCGGGTGCTCGAGAAAGACGAGCGCGACGGCCGTCACGTGCTTGCACATGCCCGAATGGGACAGCGACGAGGGGCAGGTGCAGTCGTAGTCGAGAACCTCGCCCTCGCTTTCGTCCACCTTCAAGATAACATCGTAGCTCGTGCGCCAGTCGTCAGCGCTCGAGACATTTGCGTGGAGTTGAGTTGCGGGCTTCTTTCCGGGCTTGTACTGGCAACGACGGTCGAAGATGGATGCGTCAGCCTTCACCAGGTTGCGCGCACGCCTCAAAACCCTTGAATCGCAGTGACGGATGATATCCTTTTCGGTGAGCAAAACGCTTCCCTACCTCGTCGAATGAATCACTTAACTATACCATCTCTCATGACGAAGACTTGACAAATCCTCGGCCCCATCTGCCAGAATCGGCGAATACGCTAGACTGTACGACGCTTGAAAGAACGACCGACATGCGTCGACGACCGAAAAGAGTACTCATGAGCAACGAAGGCAAGAAAGTCAAAGTCCACTACACGGGCACCCTTGACGACGGCACCAAGTTCGATTCCTCCTACGACCGCAACCAGCCGCTCGAGTTCACGTGCATGGCGGGCCAGATGATCCCCGGCTTCGACCGCGCGGTAAAGGACATGGAGGTCGGCCAGAAGCTGACCGTCCACCTCGAGCCCAAGGACGCCTACGGCGAGCGCAGGGATGACGCGGTGCAGACCATCGCGCTTTCCAACATGCCCGGCGCAGAGACCCTCAAGGCGGGCGAGAAAATCGTGCTGAGCGACCCCATGGGCAACCGCTTCCCCGCCCTCGTCTCCGAGGTGACCGACACCGAGATCACGTTCGACATGAACCATGAGCTTGCCGGCAAGGCACTCAACTTCGAAATCGAGCTGCTCGAGGCAAACTAGCGTTTTTTCGGCAGCGAGAAACCGCCGAACGCAGCGCAGCCCGGGTCATGGCGCCTCTGCCATGCCCGGGCTGCATTGGTTTTGGCTGAAGGCAGCCGAGAGGCTGTCCTAGCGCCCCTCTTCGGGTGATGGCGGCTCGTGCGGCACGCTCACGTTCATCTGGGCGCCGCGCAGGCTCTGCGCATGGGTGAACCTGTAGCTCTCCGACTCGATGAAGACCTTCGTCGTCTGCGGGTAGTGCGCGACGATGACACCCTCTATGTCATCGATCGCGTCGGTCACCTGATCGCGGTCGAGCTCTTCGGAAAACGTCACGTCCATGTTCATGAGCATGTCGTGCGGGCCCATGTAGTACGTGAGGATGCGGCCGCACTCGACGACGCGCGGGTCGCTCTCGACGAGCGCCTCGAGATCGCGCAGTTCAGATGCCTTGAGCCCCTCGCCGATGAGCAGCCCCTTGGTCTCGCGCAGCAAGATGACCGACACGCTCGCGAGCAGCAGCCCGACGAGCACCGAGGCCGCACCGTCAAGGTAGGGGTTGTTGAACAGGTGGCTCAAGAAGACGCCCAGAAACGCGAACAGCAGGCCGAGCTCTGCCGCGGAATCCTCGAGCACGACCGTGAACAGGCTCGGGTCCTTTGCCTCACGGATGAACTGCGCCGGCCGCACGTCGCCGCGTGCCTTGTTGAAGTTGCGCACGGCGATGAACAGCGAGGATCCCTCGATCGCGGCAGCGACGAGCAGCACCACGTAGTTCACGGTGGGGTCGCCGAGCACCGTGTCCGGCCCGACTTCGCGGATATGGGAGATGCCCTCGTAGATGGAGACGCCCCCGCCCAGCGCGAAGATCATGATGGCCACGACGAGCGTCCAGAAGTAGAGCTCCTGCCCGTAGCCAAAGGGGTGCTCCACGTCGGGCTTGCGCGACGACTTCTTGATGCCAAGCAAGATGAGCAGGCCGTTGCCGGAATCCACGATGGAGTGTATACCCTCGGAGACCATCGCCGAAGACCCCGAGATGGCGGCTGCGATGAACTTGACGATGCCGACGAGAATGTTCGCGGCAACCGCGGCGATCACGGAGCCGGTGCTCTCGACAGCACCCTGCTCCTGCTCGGGCCGAAACCCCTGACCATCGGGCAACGTGGAATCTGACATGCGGTTTCCTTCCTGTCGCTTCGCTCGACACTGAAACTCGTTCCATTATACGGATGGTGCTCGCATGCCATGGTGCTCGCAAAAACAACAAAATCGAAACAAGCGCGGTACCGAATGCGCAACTTGCTATTATTCAGACGACAAACGCATCGGGGCCACACGGGCTCCGCGCACGATGCCTGAAGAGAGAGGATGCTCTCATTTTTAACAAGAAGCTTGACGATGTCGTCGCGCGTATAGAGAAGAACTACTACGATTCCGAAGAGATCTTCTTCACGAACCCCGACTGGCATTTTCCGTCGCGCAACGCGATCATCGAAGTTATCAACGACGTGCGCCGCATCATGTTCCCCCGCTACTTCGGCGACGAGGTGCCGACCGAGGCCGGCCCCAAGTACTTCATCGGCGACACGCTGACCCACATCGAGGAGAACCTCCACCACGAGCTCACCGAGGCCTTCCTGTTCAGGGACGACCACACGCGCCCGCTCGACGAGATCGAGACGCAGGTGAGCGATATCTGCTCGGAGTTCTTCTACAAGATCCCGGAAATCCAGAAGATCCTGCTCAAGGACGTGCAGGCCGCCTTCGATGGAGACCCCGCCGCCGACAGCAAGGAAGAGATCATCTTCTGCTACCCCGGCTTCTTCGCCATCTACGTCTACCGCATCGCCCACTATTTCGCGATCAAGGACGTCCCCCTCATCCCGCGCATCATGAACGAGTACGCGCACAGCATCACCGGCATCGACATCGGGTCCGGCGCAGAGATCGGCGAGTACTTCTTCATCGACCACGCCTCGGGCGTCGTCATCGGCGAGACGACGAAGATTGGCGACCACGTCAAAATCTACCAGGGCGTCACGCTCGGCGCGCTCTCCACGCGTGCCGGCCAGAAGCTCAAGGGCGTCAAGCGCCACCCCACCATCGAGGACAACGTCACGATCTACTCCAACGCGAGCATCCTCGGCGGCGACACCGTCATCGGCGAGGGCTCGGTCATCGCGGGCAGCGCGTTTGTCACGCAGTCGGTCCCACCGGGATCGCGCGTCTCGCTCAAGAACCAGGAGGTCTTCGTGAAAGACCCCAACAAACCCGAAGACCCGTGGTGCTGGGTCATCTAGAGACCGGGCAGCAGCTGCAAACGAATCGAGGTCCCCGACAACACGCCGGGGACCTCGTTTTTTCCTGGTGAGCAAAGGCTGTCTACTGAATCATCGAATAGTAGGCGGCACCGAGCATGTTGGCGCTGTTGCCGAGCCTGCCCGGCAGGATTTCCGTCTCGCGACACGGCTCGATGACGCTTTCGGAAAACACCTGCTGGACCTTGGACAGGTACACGTGCGCGCTCCCGGCCACGCCCCCGCCGAGCAGCACGACATCCGGGTCGAGCACCGTGCAGACCTGCCCGAGGGCAAACCCCAGGGACTTGGCGAACACGTCGACCGCCTTGACCGCGCGGAAATCGCCTTCCTCGTAGGCGCGAAACACCGTCAGGCTGTCCGCATCGTGCTTGGGCATGAGCATGTGCGCGAGATGGTCTTGCTGGTGGTCGAGCGACTCGTAGACAGACGGGGCGTTGGCCCCGACCTCCCTGAACGTGCGGACGATGCCACGCGCCGACGCATACTGCTCCAGGCAGCCGCGCCTGCCGCACGAGCAGCGCCTGCCGCCCTTCGCAACGGAGACATGGCCGATCTCGCCAGCCGCCCCATGCGCGCCCGCGATGACCTTTCCACCGATGACGACACCGGCGCCGATGCCCGTGCCGATCGTCACGTACAAGACGTTGCGGTAGCCGACGCCCGCCCCGAATGCCGCCTCGGCGAGCGCGCCCGCGTTGGCGTCGTTGAGGTAGGCAAGGTCGGCGTTGGGAAAGTAGTCGCGCAGCGATTCGAGCAGGAGCTGCAGGTCGAGTTGGATGTTGGGGAGCAACTCGACTTCTGCGCCGAGCACGGTCCCGGGGATGGCGACCCCGATGCCCTCGATTTCGGCAGGGTCGTAGCGCGCCTCCACGACGAAGGCCTTGAGCTGGTCGGAAAACTCCGCACAGGCAGCCATCTCGTCGAGGGGACGCGAACGGTAGATGACCTTGTCGACGATCTCGAGTTCCTCGTCGACGAGCCCCACCTTGACCGTCGTTCCCCCCAGGTCGATTCCCAGTCTGAGACCCTCCATGTCAATCACCCCAATCGACATTGCGGTAGTATGCCCATGTATCTACCTACATGATACCCATTGTCAAAGGATTAGTTCCGCCGGTTTTCACGTAGCAATGAGGGCACATGACCACTTCGAACCCGCAACGCGAACAAGACGCCCTGCGAAAAAAGACTCGCCTCCTGGCGGGCAGAACCTCGTGGCGCACGTATTCCGATGCCTCGCTGGGCATCACGAGCATCGTGATGTCCGATGGGCCGCATGGGCTGCGCAAGGAAGTCCCGCAGGCAGGAGCCGACCACGCGGGCTTCAACCCGACGCTTCCCGCGACCTGCTTTCCCACGGCAAGCGCCCTTGCCTCGAGCTTCGATACCCAGCTCGTCTGGGCAGTCGGCAAGGCGATAGCGGAAGAATGCCGCCGCGCGAGCGTGAATGTCCTGCTCGCCCCCGGCGTCAACATGAAGCGAAGCCCCCTGTGCGGCAGAAACTTCGAGTACTACAGCGAAGACCCCTACCTAGCCGGGGCCTTGGCCTCGTCGTTTGTCAAAGGCGTGCAGCAGCAGGGCGTGGGCGCCTGCCTCAAGCACTTTGCCTGCAACTCGCAGGAGCTCGCGCGCCTCACCTCGGATTCCATCGTCGACGAGCGGGCGCTCAACGAGATATACCTGCGCGCGTTCGAGCTCGTCGTCGAAAGGGCAGACCCTTGGATGGTCATGGCGGCCTACAACAAGGTCAACGGCGTCCATGCGACCGAGAGCAAGGCGCTGCTCACCGACAAGCTCAGAGACGAGTGGGGCTGGGACGGTGTGGTGGTCACGGACTGGGGCGCGCTCAGCGAAAGCGTCAGCTCGGCAAAGGCCGGCCTCGACCTCGTGATGCCCGGACCCCAGGAATGCCACGCGCGCGCCCTTGCGCAAGCCGTGGAGGAAGGCACGCTCGACGAAGGCGTCATCGACGCTGCGCTGCAACGCCTGGCGCGCCTGTCCGATAGATGCGAGAGGGGGCGCCAGCTCGACTTTACCTGCGATGACGAAGCGCACCTGCTGCTCGCAGCGCAAGCGGCTGCAGAGAGCGCCGTCCTGCTCAAGAACGACGAGACACTGCCGTTTGCCACGACCGACCACATCGCCTTCGTAGGAGCATTTGCGAAAGAGCCGCACTACCAAGGCGGCGGCTCATCGCAAGTCAGCCCGATCCAGCTCGACAACGCGTGGGACTGCGCACGCGCGCAGCGGCTCGACGTCGAGTTCGCGCCCGGCTACGACCCCAAGACGGGTTCGACCGACGAAGAGATGCTCAGGCAAGCCGAGCGGCTCGCGGCGCGCTGCGACGCCGCCGTCGTCTTCGCAGGATTGCCCGACGCGCTCGAGACCGAGGGCAGGGACCGTCACAGCATGCGGCTTCCTGAGGGGATCGAACGCCTCATCGCACGCGTGGCCGCCGCCAACGACCGCACCGTCGTCGTGCTCTCCTGCGGTGCGCCGGTCGAGACGCCGTGGATCGACGGCACGAGCGCCGTGCTCCTCATGCACCTGGCGGGCTGCCAGGGCGGGCACGCGTGCATCGATTTGCTGTTCGGCGTGCAGAGCCCCTGCGGCAAGCTCGCCGAGACCTGGCCCGTGACGCTTTCGGACACGCCCCTTT
>CACZQA010000160.1 GCA_902783175.1 uncultured Coriobacteriaceae bacterium | reverse complement strand
GAGGACCTTGATACGCGCGTACTTCTTGTCGTCCGACTCCACGTAGTGCCACGGGGCGAAGTTCGTCGAGGTCAGGCGGAACATGTCATTGATGGCCTGACGGTACTGCGGGTACTTCTCGCGGTTGCGCCAGTCCTCGTCCGTGAGCTTCCAGGCCTTCTCGGGATTGTTCTTGCGCTCGTTGAAACGCGCGAGCTGCTCGTCTTGGCTCACGTTGATCCAGAACTTGACGACCAGAGTCCCCGAGCGGTACATCTCCCACTCGAAGTCGTTGATCTCCTCGAACGCGCGGCGCCAGTCCTCGCTCGTGCAGAACCCCTCGATCCGCTCGACCATGACGCGCCCGTACCACGAGCGGTCGTAAATGCACACATGCCCGCTCTTGGGCAGGTTCTTCCAGTAGCGCCATAGGAAGGGGTGCTCTTTTTCCTCGCGCGTGGGGGCCGCGCTTGGGACGACGCGGTAATCGCGCGCATCGAGCGCCGAGGCGACGCGCTTGATGGCGCCGCCCTTGCCCGCGGCATCCCAGCCCTCGAACACGATCATCATCGGGATGCCCCGGTGGTAGAGCTTCATCTGCAAGGCGCTGAGCTTGTCCTGCTCCTGCTTGAGCTCCTCGACGTAGGTCTGCTCGTCGAGCGCGAGGCTGTGCGAGAGCTCCTCGACATCGGGCGCCTCGAGCAGCGTGTAGCGCGAATGCGGCAGCGGGAAGTTCTCGGGAATCTTCACGGGGTTCTCATCGCGCAGGCGCTTGCGCTCGAGCGCCTCGCGCATCTCGTCGGCAATCGCCTGCATGAAGGCGATCCTGCGGACGCGCTGGTTGTCGGCGGGGATGAGATGCCACATGCTGTCGGCCGCATTCGTGCGCTCGAGCAGCGTGTCGATGATCGGGTAGTACTCGTCATAGTGCTTGTTCTGCCGGATGTCGGAATCCGTCACGCGCCACGACGTGCTCTCGTCTTCGCACAGTTTGTCGATCCGCTCCTTCTGGGCCTGCTTGCTCACGTGAAAGAAGCATTTGATGATGAGGTAGCCGTCGTTGATGAGCTGCCTCTCGAACAGATGCGCGGACTCGGCGTACAGGCCAATCGTGCCGCCCGTTCCCGTCACGGCAAAATCGCCCGTGTCGCGCAGGAGCGGATGGGGAGCCTTGCCCTTCTTGCCCTTGTTCGGGAAGGGGTAGTCGTGCATGAGGATCTTCATGGCCTCGCCGTACCAGCTCCTGTCGAAGATGGTGATGGTGCCGTGCTGGCCGACGCGCTCCCAGTAGCGCGTCATGAACGGGTAGCGGCGCTCCTGCTGCGTGGGAGCGGCCATGGAGTAGACCCGAAACGAGCGCGGGTCGAGGTCTTTGACGAGCTTGGAGATGGTCGTGCCCTTGCCTGACGCGCCCCAGCCATCCACGCAGATGACGACGGGGAGCTTCTCGCTCACGCATTGCTGCTGCAAGCACATGAGCTCGTCGGCGAGGCGCTTCTTCTCGCGCTCGTAGTCCTCTTTCTTGAGTCTTTTCTTCAAATCGATGCTCTCGAGCATAGCCATGCCTCCAAAGAAACGACCGGACTAGTTGTCTGAACTGAGGATAGCATTGCTCGTATGGGGCGTTACCGCAAAAGAAAAGGCCACCCCATCGGGTGGCCTTTCCAAAAGGAATCTCTGAAACGAGATTTACTTGAGGGTGATGACAGCGCCAGCAGCCTCGAACTTCTCCTTGGCAGCCTCTGCGTCGTCCTTGGAGGCACCCTCGAGAACGTTGCACGGAGCGGACTCGACGAGAGCCTTGGCCTCCTTGAGGCCCAGAGAGGTGACCTCGCGGACAACCTTGATGACAGCGATCTTGTTGTCGCCGAACGACTCGAGAACGACGTCGAAGTCGGTCTTCTCCTCGGCAGCCTCAGCAGCGCCAGCAGCAGGAGCAGCAGCAACGGCAACAGGAGCAGCAGCGGAGACGCCGAACTCTTCCTCGAGGTCATGAACGAGCTCGGAAAGCTCGAGAGCGGTCAGACCCTTGATACCTTCAAGAATTTCTTCCTTGGTCATGTTAAAAACCTTTCAATCTAGGCGGCACGCTTATGCCGCCCTATAAACATCAATACCTTGTGCGGGCTTATGCAGCCTGCTTGTCCGCGATAGCCTTGACCACGCGAGCGAAAGACTCGATGGGGCCATTGCAGACGCGAGCAAGACCGGTGATCGGTGCCTGCATCGTGCTGAGGAGCATTGCGATGAGCTGATCTTTGGTGGGCAGCTCTGCAATCTTGAGTGCATCCTCGACGGAAACCTGAGCACCGTCGACGACGCCGCCCTTCATCTCCAGAGCCTCGTGCTCCTTCATGAAATCCTTGACGGCCTTTGCCGGCGCCGCGACGTCATCGTCGCAGAAGACGAAGGCGGTCGGACCAGCCAGAACGTCTGCGCACTCCGGAAGTTCGAGACCCTTCAAAGCGATGCGGGCCAGCTTGTTCTTGTAGACATGCATGGAACCGCCAGCCTGACGGATGCTGCGGCGAAGCTCCTGGGTCTCCTTGACGGTCAGACCACGAGCGTCGATGAACCACACACCAGCCATGTTCTGGAGCTTTTCGGTGATCTCGGCAACCTGCTGAACTTTTTCCTGTGTAGGCATGTGCACCTCCCTTCATACAAATCGACCCCCGCTGGGTCACAGTGGAGGTCGACATGAAGTACACAGCCATATTGGCGCGTTATGCACGACCACCTCGGCGGGCGGAGTAACTCCTTTGAGCCTCGCATGTGAGGCACCGGCTGTCTGCGGTAGCGGGTAAGCTTGCTAATCAAAGCGCCCGCCATAAGACGAGCGCAGTGATGATAGAACAGTTTGGGCTTTATGGCAAGTAAAACTTATTCTGCCGTGTATTCCCTGGTAATGTCGGT
>CACZQA010000159.1 GCA_902783175.1 uncultured Coriobacteriaceae bacterium | reverse complement strand
TTCTTGTTCACGACGACGACCTGCTCGTTGAGCATGTAGGGCTCGGAGAAGGTGTAGTTGTCCTCACGGCCCTCGATGGTGAAGCCGTTCCAGATGCAGTTGATCTGGCCGCTGCCGAGCAACGCGTCTTTCGCATCCCAGTCGACGGGCTCTGCCTTGTAATCCCAGCCGTTGCGATTGGCGACCTCTTGAGCCAGGTCGAGGTCGAAGCCCGTGTACTGGCCGTCGTCGCCAACGAAGCCATAGGGCGGGTAGGCGGAATCGAAGCCGACGATGAGCGTGGTCTTCGAGTCGCTCGATTTGTCGGACGACTGGCTGGAGGACTGTCCGCCACCGCATCCCGCGAGGGCGGCGACGCCGAAGCACGCGAGTGCGACAACGACGATGCCCGTGATCAGTTTCTTCTTCATGTACGTTCTCTCCTCTACATCACTTTACTGCAATAAAGCAGACGTGAGCATTCTAGCCTAGTAGAGTGACTTGAGAAAGGGAATGCTCTTCAAATTCAGCGAGAGGTGCTCGCGCATCCACGACTCGCCCACGTCGAGCAGCTTGCGCACGGGCGCCTGCTCGACGCGCGAGAGCTCGTCGAAGGTGGAGCGGAGCATGAGGTCGATCCAGGGCACGATGGCCACGTCGACGGGCGACGAGGCAGCCTCGCCCGCGCAGTCGGCACACAGCGCGCCGCCCATGCTGATGTCGAAGAAGCCCACCTTGTCGAGCGGCGCCCCGCACAGCGCGCACTCGTGGATGGCGGGCCGCAGGCCCTGCATGGCCATAGCCTTGAGCAGGTGCGCGGCGGCAAACATCCCCGCCTGCAGCTCCGTGCCCCTGCCAATCGCGGCAAACGCGACCTCGGTGAGCGCGAACACGCGGTCTCCCGTCGCGGCGCCGTCGCGCGTGAGCTTTTCCAGGAACTCGCAGATGACCTCGGCGGCACCGGCCTTCTCGAGGCCGGTGCGGCAGGCGTCGTTCGTGGAAACGCAGCGGACCTCGCTGATCACGTCGAGCGAGCGGCCCGGGTACAAGAGCACGTCGACCACCGAGCACAGCTCGAGGCGCGCGCCGAAGCGGCTCGCCGGCTTGCGCACCCCCTTGGCGACGGCGCGAATCTGGCGCCCGTCGCGCGCGAGCAGCGTGATGATCGAGTCCGCCTCGCCCAGCTTGGTCTTTCTCAGGACGAGGCAGCGCTCCTTGTACGTCTTGCGTGCCATGGGGAGGTGCCCCTACAGGCCCTCTCCGTAGCCGAACTTGCGGATCTGGCTCGCGTCGCTGCGCCAGTCCTTCTTGACCTTGACGGTCAGGTCCAGGTGGACGCCGACGTCGAACAGCCGCTCGAGGTCCTGGCGTGCCTCGGAGCCGATCTGCTTGATCATGCTGCCGCCATGGCCGATGATGATGCCCTTTTGGCTGTTGCGCTCGACGTAGATGACGGCCCACACCTTCATGAAGCCCGTCTGGGGGTCGCGGTCGATCTGCTCGACCTGCACGCCCACCGAATGCGGCACCTCGTCGCGCGTGTGGCGCAGGATCTTCTCGCGGATGAACTCCGCGATGAGCACCTCGTCGCTCAAGTCGACGCCCGTGCCCTTCGGAAACCATCGCGGGCCGTTGGGGAGCAGGTCGTAGACCGCGTCGATGAAGTCGTCGATGCCGACCTTCTGCTTGGACGACAGCGTCACGACATCGTCCCAGGAGCCCAGCTGGTCGGCTTTCGCGATCTGCTCGCGGATGACGGCCTTCTTGACGAGGTCGGTCTTGCTGATGACGAGGATCTTCTTGCACTTGAGCTGCTGCACCTGGCGCGCGACCCACTCGTCGCCGCGGCCGATGGGCTTGGAGGAGTCGATGAGCATCGCGACCACGTCCACGTCCTCGAGCGCCTGCAGCGCCGACTCGTTGAGCTCCTCGCCCAGCGCGTCCTCGGGCTTGTGCAGGCCCGGCGTGTCGACCATGACCATCTGCATCTCGTCGGTGTCGTAGACGGCGCGGAAGCGGTGGCGGGTGGTCTGCGCCGTGCGCGACGTGATAGCCACCTTCTCGCCCATGACCGCGTTGAGCAGCGTGGACTTGCCGGCGTTCGGCCTGCCCACCAGCGTCACGAATCCGCTGCGGAACACCTCAGGGTCGACGTACTCCCCCGCCTCGTCGGCGATGCCCGCCGCCTTGAGCATTTCATCGAGGTCGCTCATGCGAACCTGCCTTTCCTCTTCCGATCCTCGCCGCGTGCCTTGACGAGGAAACCCAGCCCTCTGCCGTGCGGCCACCTACATGCCGAGGAGCTTGAGCCCTGCGGGAATGTAGACCGCAAGGCCGATGATAACCGAAGCGATGGCGAGTACGAGCACCGCGCCCGCCGCAGTGTCCTTCGCCACCTTGATGAGCGGGTCGCGCTCGAGCGTGACGCGGTCGGCCAGCGCCTCGATGGCCGTGTTGAACAGCTCCGCGCTAAACACCGCCGCGATGCACCCGATGACGAGGCACCATCCCATCACGTCCACGCGCAGCACCGCGCAGGCGACAAGCGCGAGCACGGCAAAGCACAAGTGGATCTTCATGTGCAGCTCGCCCGCAAACGCCGCGCCGATGCTCTGGAACGCGACCTTGAAGCTGTGAGCCTGCGACTGCCTTTTGCCGCCAGGCGTCATCAGCGGATTCCCGTCAGGCCGTAAGCGTCGAGAATCTCCTTCTCCTTGGCCTCCATGACCTCGGCCTCGTCGTCTTCGATGTGGTCGTAGCCGAGCAGGTGCAGAATCGAGTGCACGAGCATGAGCGACGCCTCCTGCTCGAAGGTGGTGCCGTACTTCTCGCGCTGCGCATCTACCACGTCCGGTGCGATCACGACGTCGCCGACCTCGATGAGCTCGGCGTCCTCGTCAGCCTCCCAGGGGCTGTCGCATTCGAACGACAGCACGTCGGTGGGACGGTCGATGCCGCGGTACGTGCGGTTGAGCTCGTGGATCTCGTCGACGCTGACGAGGCTTACCGAGACCTCGCAGCCCTGCGGGACCTTCATGTACTCGAGGGCGAACAGCGCGAGCTTGGTGATGGCCTCGGTATCCCAGGTCTTCTCTCCCCCGCGCACGTCGATGTTTACCTGCATGCTACGCTGCCCCTTTCAGTTGTCGTTTTGCGCCTGCTCGTACGCCTTGACGATACGCGCGACGAGCGAGTGGCGCACGACGTCTTTGTTCGAGAGCTTGACGAAGGCGATGTCGTCGACGCCGCCCAGAATCGACTCCACGTCGCGCAGGCCCGACGCGCCCCGCGGCAGGTCCATCTGCGTCGCGTCTCCCGTGATGACCATCTTGGACCCGAAGCCCAGGCGGGTCAGAAACATCTTCATCTGCTCGGGCGTCGTGTTCTGCGCCTCGTCCAAGATGAGAAACGCGTCGTTGAACGTGCGCCCGCGCATGAACGCGAGCGGCGCGATCTCGATGACGCCCTGCTCGAGCAGCTGGTTGCCCTTCTCCATGTCGGTCATGTCGAACAGCGCGTCGTAGAGCGGCCGCACGTAGGGGTCGACCTTCTCGGTGAGGGTGCCGGGCAGAAACCCGAGGTTCTCCCCCGCCTCGACGACCGGGCGCGTGAGCACGATGCGGCCGATTTCCTTGCGCTTGAGCGCCGCGATGGCCATCGCCATGGCAAGGTAGGTCTTGCCCGTGCCGGCAGGCCCGATGCCGAAGGTGACCGTGTTGGCACGGATGGCGTCGCAGTACTGCTTCTGGCCGCTCGTCTTGGGCCTGATGGCGCGCCCGCGGTAGGTGAGCAGCGTGTCCTCGCGCAGAAACGACGGCGAGAAGTCGGAGTTGCCGAGCACCTCGGCGCAGCGCCTCACGTCCTCGACCGACGGGAACGCCCCCGACTCGACCATGGCGATGAGCTCGGAGAGCAGCGAGGCGATGACGGAGATGTCGCTTGCGCTGCCCGTGACGACGATCTGGTCGCTGCGCAGCGCGACGGTCGCGTCGAACAGCTCCTCGACGGCGCGGAGGTTCGCATCGCCCACGCCGCACAGCGCCGCCCTATCGAGGCCGTCGGGAATGGTCAGGCGGACTTGGCTCGATTCCATGTTCCTCCCCTTGGCGCTCAGCACGCGTCGAGCGCCTTCGCGCCTTCCGGCATCTTCTTGGGCGCGCGGTACGCAGGGCAGGGATAGTCGCGGTACTCGAGGTGCTCCATGATCTCGTCGACCCAGGCGTCGAGGTCAAGGCCCTCTTCGGCGCGCTCGCAGTCGACGATGCGCGCGTGCGTCTCGGGGCTGCGCGGCATGAACAGCGTGCAGCAGTCGTCGGCGGGACGCGACGAGATCTCGAAGGTGCCGATTCTCTTGGCCGTGTCGATGATCTCGAGCTTGTCGGCGCCGATGAGCGGGCGCAGCACCGGCATCTTGACGACGGAGTTGACCGCCATGATGTTCTCGAGCGTCTGGCTCGCGACCTGCCCGAGCGACTCGCCCGTCACGAGCGCCTTGGCCTTCTCAAGCCAGGCGATACGCTCGGCAACGCGCAGCATGAGGCGCCGGTACAAGATGATGCGCAGGTTGGGCGGGCATTCGCTCGCGATGATCTTCTGGTAGTTCCCGAACGGCACGTAGTAGATGCGGCCGAAGCCGCCTGCCGGGGCGAGGGCATGCGCGAGGTCGTCGACGACGTACTCGCTTGCATCGCTTGTCTGGGGACGCCCGGAAAAGTGGACGCCCACGACGACGGCACCGCGCTTCATGAGGCGCCACGAGGCGACGGGGCTGTCGATGCCGCCGGAGATGAGGCTCACGACCTTGCCGGCAGATCCCACGGGAAGCCCGCCGACACCGCGCTCGGTGCGCGAGTAGACGTAGACGCTGCCCTGGATGACGTTGACGTGCACCTTGACGTCCGGGTCCTTCATCTGGACCTTCTTGTCGGGCGCGAACGCGCACAGGTGCGCGCCGACCAGCTGGTTGAGCTCCATCGAGTTGATGGGATAGTCGGTGTTGGAACGGCGGGCATCGACCTTGAAGGTCTGGTAGGGCCCGCAGTCCACGAGGGCGAGCTCCGCGGCCTTGCAGTACTGCTCGGGCTCGCGGGCGCACCTCCAACCGGACGACACGCGCGCCACCCCGGGGATCTGCAGAAGGATGCGCGAGACCTCCCCGATCTGGTCGCCGTGTTTCAAGACGACCAGGAGATGGCCCGAGATACGGGAGATTTCATCGGTCTCATACGAAGCGAGCGCCGCCTCCATGTTCATGAGGAGACGGTGCTCGAAGCTTGCGCGATTGCGGCCCTTGAGGCCGATTTCGTGATAGTGGACCAGGCAAATACGCTCGAACAAATGCAACCCTTACGATTCTGCTTCTTCGAAGCTCTTCTTGTCGTAGGAGACCTCGCCGCGCGCGATCTCTTCCATGGCGAGCGAGAGCGGCTTGCGGCCTGCGAACTCCGCGATCTCGCTGACGGACTGGCGTGCGACGGCACGGTCGCGCTGGCCGCGCATCATGTCGTTGATGTCGCGAGCGCGCTTGGATGCGACGGCGCACAGAAGGTACTTGTCCTCTTCCGTCTTGTCGAGAAGGGTGTCGATGCGCGGTTCCACAATAGACATATACGTTTAACTCCTTATTAGCTAACAGGCTTTCAAACTACAGCCGGGTCAGGATTCTAACACCTCGGCGAGCTTATCGGTAGCCTCTTCCAGATCGTCGTTGACGACGACGACGTCGTAGTCTTTGGACGCCTCAAGCTCCCCCTTGGCGTTTCTCAGGCGCTTTGCTATCTCTTCGTCGGAGTCGGTGCCGCGCCCGCGCAGGCGCTGCTCGAGCACCTCCATACTGGGCGGTGCGATGAACAGCAGCTTGGCGTCGGGAAACTTCTCGCGCACCTGGAAGCCGCCTTGGACGTCGATCTCGAGCAGGACGTTGTCGCCCGCCTCGAGATGCTCGATGATCGGGCCGGTGGGCGTGCCGTAGTAGTGGGAATGCACGTTTGCCCACTCGGCGAAGCCGCCCTCCTCGATGGTGCGCTCGAACTCCTCCGGCGTCATGAAGCGGTAGTGCACGCCGTCGACCTCGCCCGTGCGCGGGGCGCGCGTCGTGGCAGAAATGGACACCCAAGTGTGGGGCACGCGCTCGACGAGCCGCTGCACCAGCGTCCCCTTGCCTGCTCCCGACGGACCGGATATTACGAAGAGCGAACCTGACATCTACTTATCTCCAAACCTTTCGAGCAGCTTCTCGCGCTGCGCGGTGCCGAGCCCCTTGATGCGGCGCGAAGGCGAGATGTCGAGCTCTTTCATGAGCTTGTCGGTCTTCGCCTTGCCAAACCCGGGCAGGGACTCGAGAAACATCGAGACCTTCATGCGCCCGACGACGGGGTCGTCGCTTTTTGCCAGGACCTCGGCGACGGTAATCTTCCCGGCTTTGATCCCCTCGCGCAGCTCTGCGCGCTCCTTGCGGACCTTCGCCGCCTTCTCGAGCGCTTCTTTGCGTTGCTTGTCAGTCAGCTTGGGCAGTGCCATAACGTACCCCCTCGTCTAGTGGGACCGGCAGCGCCGGACCCGAATTCAACTCGGCCCAGCCAGCCTTTGCGCGACGCTGCGCCGAGCAGCAGGAAAACCATACTCGAGCTGGGAATCAGCCGGTGTGCTAATGCACCTTCGAGCATAGCACTCTCGTACGAGGGCAGACGCGCAGATGGGGTTTTGGCACACCCCATCGGCGAGAAAAGCGAGAATCGTCCCCTTCCGCGGGGCTCTCTACTCGCTCAGGCTTGCGACAATTTCGTCGAACGCCGCCACGGGATCGGTCGCCCTCGTGATGGGGCGGCCGATGACGAGGTGCGATGCCCCGGCCTCGAAGGCCTCTTTGGGCGTGGACACGCGGCTCTGGTCTCCGAGGGCAGCGCCCTTGGGACGTACGCCCGGGGTGATGATGACCGCGTCCTCGCCCAAGAGCGCACGCATCTGGGCCGCTTCTTTCGGAGAGCAGACGATGCCATCGAGGCCCGACTCCTTCGCGAGCGCCGCCAAACGCTCGACCTCTGCCGCCGGCTCGTCTTGCACGCCGATGGCAGCGAGCTGGGCTGCGTCCATGCTCGTGAGCACCGTGATGGCGCAGACCGTCGGGCGCTCGGCGTCCAGGTCGACGTCTGCCGCGCCCTTGCGCGCGCCTTTGACCGCCGACGACATCATGTCCGTGCCGCCTGCCGCGTGCACGGTCATGAGGTCCGCCCCCGCCGCTGCGACCGAGGCTGCCGCGCCGTAGACCTGGTGCGGGATGTCATGGAGCTTGAGGTCCAAAAACACCTTGAAGCCGAGCTTGTGGAACTGGCGCACGATCGAGGGGCCGACGGCGTAGTACAGCGTCATGCCGACCTTGACCCAGCGTGCATGCCCGGCGAGCTGCTCGCCGAGGGCAATCGCCTCGTCGGGGGCGCAGTCGAGCGCGACGATGATTCTATTGGCAGCGGGTTCGTTTTTCCAATCCATGGTCTAGACCTCCAAGGCTCCGATGAGTTCTCGTGCAGAAGAAATCTCCTGCTCTTCCAGGTAGCGCGTCAGGCCCTCCAGCACGTGGATGCTGGCGAGCGGATCGGCGAAGTTCGCGGCACCGACGGCAACGGCCGTTGCCCCGGCGAGCATGAACTCGACCGCGTCTTGCCACGTGGCGATACCGCCCATGCCCAGCACGGGAATCTCCACCG
>CACZQA010000158.1 GCA_902783175.1 uncultured Coriobacteriaceae bacterium | reverse complement strand
TCGCCGAGCATCGTCTCGGGACGGGTGGTCGCCATCTCGATGTAGCCGCTGCCGTCGGTATACGGATACCGCAAATGCCAGAAATGGCCTGCCTGGTCCTCATAGTTTACCTCCGCGTCGGAGATGGCGGTCATGCAGCTCGGGCACCAGTTCACGATGCGCTTGCCGCGGTAGATCATGTCGTCGTGGTACCAGTCGCAGAAGACCTTGCGCACGGCCTTGGCGTAGTCCGGCGACATGGTGAACTTCTCGTCGTCGAAGTCGACGGAGCAGCCCATGCGCTTGATCTGCTCCACGATGATTCCGCCGTACTCCTCGCGCCACTTCTGGCATTCCTCGAGGAACTTCTCGCGGCCGATTGCCAGGCGTGAGATGCCCTCCGCCTTGAGCTTCTTGTCGACCTTGGTCTGCGTGGCGATGCCCGCATGGTCGGTGCCCAAGATCCAGCGCGTCGAATAGCCGCGCATGCGCGAGTAGCGGATATAGGTGTCTTGGATCGTGTCGTCGAGCGCGTGCCCCATATGCAGCATGCCCGTGACGTTTGGCGGCGGGATGACGACCGTGCGGTCGCCCTCGCCCTTCGAGCGGGCATAGTACTTGCCGTCGAGCCACTTGTGGAGCATCTGCTCCTCAACCAGCGCCGGATCGTAGTTCTTGGACATCTCTGACATAGGGGTCTTGCTTTCTCTCATAGTTCACACGAATGCACAAGATTATAGAGGATACTCCATCTTTGAGCGGCACGTCTTCTGAAGGCACCACGACATGAGGACGTCCTTTCCTGTGCCTTCTTCTACGCCAAAGCGAACGCTTCCCGCCAAAAAAGTAGAGCCCGCAGCTTCATGCCACGGGCTCTTTGTGGGGCATTTGATGCCTGTAGAGCAGGCGAGCGCTACGCCACGCCTCCTGCAAGGTGCTTGCCACGGCGGATGACCTGGGGCTGGGCGCCCTCGGTAACGCATTCCGGCGTGACGATGACCTTCTGGATGGTGTCGTCGCTCGGCAGCTCGTACATGGTCTCCTGCAGCACGCTCTCGCAGATCGAGCGCAGGCCGCGGGCGCCCGTGTTCCGGTCGATGGCCTCTTTGGCGATCGCGTGGAGGGCGGCGGGCTCGAACTCGAGCTCGGCGTTGTCAAAGCCGAGCATGCGCTGGTACTGCTTGACGAGCGCGTTCTTGGGCTCGGTGAGGATGCGCACGAGGTCGTCTTCGCCCAGGTCCTGCACCGAGGAGACGACCGGAATGCGGCCGATGAACTCCGGGATCAGACCGAAGGTGTTCAGGTCCTCGGGGAGCACCTGCGCGAGCAGCTCGGCGGACTCCATCTTGCGGGATTCCGCCACGTCGGAGTTGAAGCCGACGCCGCGCTTGCCGATGCGCTCGCCGATGATCTTGTCCAGCCCGACGAACGCGCCGCCGAGGATAAACAGGATATTGGTCGTGTCGATGTGGATGAGCTCTTGCTGCGGGTGCTTGCGGCCGCCCGTCGGCGGGACGGCGGCATCGGTGCCCTCGACGATCTTGAGCAGTGCCTGCTGGACGCCCTCGCCCGACACGTCGCGCGTGATGGAGAGGTTTTCCGCCTTGCGGGCGATCTTGTCGATCTCGTCGATGTAGATGATGCCGACCTGCGCGCGGTCGATGTCGTTGTCGGCCGCCGTGATGAGCTTGAGCAGGCTGTTCTCGACGTCCTCGCCCACGTAGCCCGCCTCGGTGAGCGCCGTCGCGTCCGCGATGGCAAACGGCACGTCGAGGATGCGCGCGAGCGTCTGCGCGAGCAGCGTCTTGCCGCAGCCGGTGGGGCCTAGCAGCAAGATGTTGCTCTTTGCAAGCTCGACGTCGCCGTCGTCGGCCTCGATGCCGAGCGCGACGCGCTTGTAGTGGTTGTACACGGCAACGGAGAGCGCCTTCTTGGCGTTCTCCTGGCCGATGACGTATTCGGAGAGCTTGTTGTGGATTTCCACCGGCGTCGGCAGCGAGTCGAGGGAGATGAGCCCCTCTTTCTTGCCGGTCGCGGCAGGCAGCCCCTCCTCTTCGAAGGAACCGCCTTCCTCGTCGATGATATCGTTGCAGAGCTTCACGCACTCGTTGCAGATGTAGACGCCATCGCCGGCAATGAGCTTGTCGACCTGGTCTTGCGTCTTGCCGCAGAACGAGCAGCGGAGCATGCCGCCGTCAAAACCGCGCGTGCCGTCGGGCATGTGCTATTCCTTCTTCTCTGCCGCACTTGCCGCGCGGGACTTGACAACATCGTCGATCAGACCGTAGGCCTTGGCCTCCTGCGGGTCCATGAAGTTGTCCTTCTCGGTGTCTTCCTGGATGCGCTCGATGGGCTGGCCGGTGTGGTGGGCCAGGATGCCGTTGAGCTGTTCACGCGTCTTCAAGATCATGTCGGCCATGATCTGGATGTCGGTCTGCTTGCCCTGGGCGCCGCCGGAAGGCTGGTGGATCATGATGGTGGAGTTGGGCAGTGCGAAGCGCTTGCCCGGCGCACCAGCTGCCAGCAGGACCGCGCCCATGGATGCGGCCATGCCGAGGCAGATCGTGGACACCTGGGGCTTGATGAACTGCATGGTGTCGTAGATTGCGAGACCAGCCGTCACAGAGCCGCCGGGCGAGTTGATGTAGAAGGAGATGTCCTTGTCCGGATCCACGCTCTCGAGGTGCAGCAGCTGCGCGACGATGGAGTTCGCGGAGGCATCGGTGACTTCCTCGCCCAGAAAGACGACGCGGTCGTTCAGCAGGCGCGAATAGATGTCGAAGCTACGCTCGCCACGCGGGGACTGCTCGATGACATATGGGATGAGCGGGTCTTGAATCGGTTGGAAGGTTGCCATGTTGACTCTTCTTTCTTACGGTGCGCTTTTGCAAGTTCCCCAACTTGGAAAAGCCTAGTTGTCGGATGCGCCCTCCTTGGCGACTTCCTCGGTAACGATCGCGTTGTCGATGAGCCACTGCGCGGCCTTGGAACGGCGGATGCCCTCGCGGAGCAGGGACATGCGGCCAGACTCCTCCCAAGACTTGCGAGCGGCAGCCGGGTCGTCGACGACCTGGAACTGCTCGTCGATGTCTGCATCGGTCAGCTCCATGCCGCGTGCCTCGAACAGCGCGTCCAGAGCCAGGCTCTGCTCGGCGTTCTCTTTTGCCTCGTCGTCGAGATCGGCACGGAACTCGTCAGCGCTGATGCCACGCTGGGCCAGGAACTGGTCGAACGTGATGCCGGCGCTCTGCAGGTTGTTGAAGAACTCCCTCAGGACCTCGTCGCGGGAGTAGTTGATGTAGGACTCGGGAATCTCGCCCTCGATGCGCTTTGCGAGCGCCTCGACGCAGCGGCGCTCCTTGAGCTCGGGCAGCTGGCGCTCGCGCTGGGTGTTGATCTGGTTGGCGATCTCTTCGCGCGTCTGCTCGAGCGTGTCGAAGCCGATCCTCTTGGCGAACTCCTCGTCGAGCGTGGGGAGCTCCTTGGTCTGGACCTTGGAGACGGTGACTTCGGCGTGGATGGTCTTGCCCTTGAAGTCGGCGAGCTGCTCGTCGTCTTCGACGACCTCGAAGTCGAACTCCTTGGTTTCGTCTTTCTTCATGCCGAGGACCTGGTCGGTGAGCTCCTTGGGCAGTGCGTCGGAGCCGAGCTCGACCAGACGGCTCGGACTGTTGAGGGCGTCGACGGCCACGCCATCGGCCTTGGCGTCGATGGACATCATGACGTAGTCGCCCTCTTCGGCAGCGCGGTCGACCTCTTCGAACTCGTAGTAGTAGTCACGCAGGGACTCGAGCTGCGCCTCGACTTCCTCGTCGGTTGCCGTCGCGGGAGGCATCTCGATCTCAACCGGCTCGACGCTCGTCAGCGTGAGCTTGGGAGCGACCTCGCCGTACACCTCGAAGGTGTAGGGCTTGCCGTCCTCGACACTCTCGACCTTCTCGTCGACCAGCTTGGGGTCGTCGATGAAGATGACGTCTTTGGAGTCGAGCGCGAGCGGAAGGACCTCGTTGACCATGTCGGAGGTGATTTCCGCATAGATGGCCTCGTGGCCGCCGAAGTTCCTCTCGAGCACCTTGCGGGGAGCCCTGCCGGGGCGGAAGCCCGGGATGCGGTTTTTCGCAAGGTCCTTGAAGAAGCTGTCGATGTGCTTCTTGACTTCCTGCTCGGTCAGCTCAATGGCCACTTGGGTCTTGCCGTCTTCCTCGCGGATACTGGTGGTGACTTCCAACGTTCCTCCAAATCTATAGGAGCCGCCCTGTGCGGCACTCCCCGCGCGCCCCGATTGACGCGTGCTTTACTTATTCGGTGGTGCGGGCGAAAGGACTCGAACCTTCACGGGTTGCCCCACTGGAACCTAAATCCAGCGCGTCTGCCAGTTCCGCCACGCCCGCATCGCGCACAGCATACCCTTTATGCGGCGTACGACAAGTGGAGATTGTAGCGCAGTTGCCGCAGCCCACCCGTTCCGTAGCATATTTGTAACCAAGCCACGCGGCGCATTCGCGCCGCTCGAGGCCCTAGGAGTTCTTCATGATGACGGTCGCGACCGTGGAGCCCGCGCCCTCGCACGCATCGCAGCAGCGCTCGAGCGCCGCAAGCGTCGCGGTGATGCCGCTTGCCTCGATGTTGGACTGCGGGGTGTTCTTCTGCTTGGCGGCCTTCAGGATGTGGTGAACCGAGCGGATGTAGACGCGGTCGGCCCGATCCTCGCAGTTGTTGATGGCGATGATGTAGCTGTTGATCGAGCGCGACTTCTTGTAGTGCGTGAACTTCTCGCACATCGTGTGCACTGCCGCGACCGCGTCGCAGACGACGTCGGTCATCTCGATGATCTCGGGGACGATGATGGTGAGGTCGTACATGTAGATGTGCTGAATCACCTCGTCGAGCTCGTCGACCACGGTGTCGAGCTCGTCGGACAGCATCATGATGTCCTCGCGCTCGATGGGCGTCACGAACTCGTCGGCAAGGTGCTCTGCAATCTCGTGGGTGACGTCGTCGGAGGCGTCTTCTATCTCGTGGAGCTTGCTCAGCATCTCGAAGGTCTCGCCCGAGGGAAGCGCGCCGAGCTTCTTTTCCTCGTCGTAATGGGATTTGAGGAACTCCGAGAGCTTTTCCGCGTACTCGACCGCGTACTCGCTGATCTTTACGAATGCCTCGAAATAATCGTACTTGTGCTTACGTGCCACGTGTTGCACCTCTCCTGGTGGTCTGATTCGCCGCGTCCCGTATTGTATCGCGCGCGCATCGGATTTCCTCGTACAAGCAAGATAGAATATCGGCATGGAACCCTCGGACTTCAACATACCCGAACGCACCTGGAAGGGACGTGCGCTGCTGCTCGTGGACCTCGATGCGTTCTTTGCGAGCGTCGAGCAGCTCGACCACCCCGAGTGGCGCGGCAAGCCCGTGATCGTGGGCGGCCGCTCCGACAGGCGCGGCGTCGTCTCCACGGCGTCGTACGAGGCCCGCGCGTTTGGCGTCCACTCCGCCATGCCCTCGGCGACGGCCGAGCGGCTGTGCCCCGATGCCATCTGGACAAGCTCCCATTTTGACCGCTACCACGAGCTTTCCGCCCAGGTCATGGGCATACTCAAAGACGAGTCGCCCCTGCTCGAGCAGATGTCGATCGACGAGGCGTACCTCGACGTGTCGCCGGGACGCTACACCGGCGAGGACCCGGTCGCGATCGCCGCGCGCATCCAGGCGCGCGTCGCGGAGCTCGGAATCACCTGCTCGATCGGGGTCGCCACGGGCAAGGCCGTGGCCAAGATCGCCTCGGACATGGACAAGCCGCGCGGCCTTACCGTCGTCTACCCCGGCGGCGAGGCAGCGTTTCTCGCGCCGATGGACGTGCGCGCCATGCCCGGCATTGGCAAGCAGAGCGCCGAGCGGCTCCGGCGCATCGGGATCCGCACGCTCGGAGCGCTCGCGGACACCCCGCTCGACAAGCTCACACCCCTCTTCGGGGTCAATGCGCAGGCGGTACGCGACCGCGCACGGGGCATCGACCCGCGCGAGATCGCCACCGAGTCGGAGGTGAAGTCCGTGAGCCACGAGCGCACCTTCGCGACGGACCTCGTGACGCGCGAGGAGATAGAAGACGCCATCGACATGCTGGGGCCGATGGTCGGAAGGCGCCTGAGGAAAAAGGGGCTCGCCGGGCATACCGTCACCATAAAGCTGCGCTACGCCGACCTCTCGCGCCGTACCGCGCAAAAGGGGCTTCCCGCCAACGTCGACGACGAGACCGTGTTCATCCCCGTGGCAAAGCGCCTGATCGACGAGATCTGGCGCCCGGGCGACTCGGTACGGCTCGTCGGCCTGGGCATCTCGGGATTCGAGGCGCATGACGAGCAGCTCGGCCTGTTTGCCGACGAAGAGCTGCCCGCCGGCAATGCCGAGCTCTTGAGCGCCGCCGACAAGATCCGCGACAAGTTTGGCGACGGCATGCTCAAGTTTGGGCGCGAGCTCAAGATCCGCCACGAGACGAGCGGCACGACGGGCATGAACGACGGCAGACTCTAGCGCCTGTTCGCGACGAGCGCCTCGGCGAGCTCGTCCATGTCCGCGCGGCCAAACGAGAAGACGACCTCCTCCATGCCCGCCTCGGGGCGCACGAACGCGAGCTCGACGCGACGTGCGAGCCCCGCATCGAGCACCGCAAAGGCATAGCACTGCGCCTGCAGCGTATAGCGCTCGCGAAGCTCGTCGCCCTCGCCGCTCGTGCCCGTCTTGTAGTCGATGACGAGTGCGTCGGCACCATCGTCGTCGATGCAGAGCAGGTCGATGAAGCCCTCGAGCTGCACGCCGTGGGCCTCGACGAAAAACGGGCACTCGGCGCGCCGGCGGTCGAAGCTTCTCGTGGCGGCATAGCGTTCGGACGAGAACCACGCCGCAAGCGCCGAGTCCAGGCGCTCCCTCTCGTCGGCAGGCACGTCATAGCGACGCGCCGCCGCCTCCGTCCTTCGGGCAAGAGCCTGCTCGTCGAAGACGCCGTCCACCTCGTTTGCCCACTGCGCGACCAGATGGAACGCCGAGCCGAGCGCGCTGACCGTCTCGGCGTCGGGCGTACGCGGACGCAGGCGGGGCAGCGCGAAGTCGGAGCTGTCCATGCGGTGCGCAAGCGACGAGTAGGACTCGAACGCGGGAAGCTCCCGCCGGCTCGCCCTGACCGCGGCCCGTGCCGCAGGGCCCGGCAGGAAATGCGAGCGTACTTCAGAAGGCTGCACCTGCTCCTCGTCCTGCCCGGGCTCTCCGTCGCCCCCACCGTAGGGCACGGTTACGACGCGTGCCGCGACGAGCGCTCCGGTGTCGGTCTTGAACACGGGGGCTTCTCCCAGCG
>CACZQA010000157.1 GCA_902783175.1 uncultured Coriobacteriaceae bacterium | reverse complement strand
GGAAGGCGACGTCGACTGCCTGGTCGGCTCTGTCTCCAAGACCGCCGAAGAGCTCAAGGAACGCACCGGTCACAAGCCCGCGGCGTACTTCTTCGTGCACTGCGGCGGGCGCCGCGCCGCCATCGACGACCGTATCGGCGAAGTCGCCGACGCGTTTGTCAAGGAAGCCGACGGAGTCCCGTTCATCGCCGAGTTCACATTTGGCGAGTACGGCTTTGAAGACGACGGCCTCGACGCCGCAGGCGGCCTGATGCTGTCGTTCACGGCACTCGGTTAGGGAATCGCGCCAGCAGATCGTGCTGGCTCGAGATAATGATTTCAGTGTAACCACGTCAATAGGAGGTTCGTACATGAAGCAAGTTCAGCTCTACATCAACGGCGAGTTCCTTGACAACGGCGATCGTGAGATGCGCCAGAACATCAACCCCGCGACCGAAGAGGTCGTTTCCGAGTTCCCCATGGCAACCAAGGATGACGTCGACGCCGCCGTCGAGGCAGCCTACGAGGCGCAGAAGTCCTGGGAGAAGATTCCCGCCATCGAGCGCGCCAACTACCTGATGGAGCTCGTCAAGCTTCTGCAGGACAACCAGGAGCTCATGGCCCGTACCACGGCGGAGGAAATGGGCAAGCCGATCCAGCAGGCCATGGACGAGGCAGGTTGGCTGCCCGCGTACTTCCAGTACATGGCGGCGCAGGCACGTCATATGAAAGGCGAGATCGTCCCGTCCGACCGCCCCAACGAGAACATCCTCATCTACAAGATGCCCATCGGCGTCGCAGGGCAGATCATGCCGTGGAACTTCCCGCTGTTCCTCATCGGCCGCAAGGTCGCCCCGGCTCTGATCGCCGGCTGCACCGTCGTGCTCAAGGCATCGTCCGACTGCCCCAACGGCGCATACGAGTTCGCGAAGCTCGTCGACCAGTCCTCGCTTCCCAAGGGCGTCATCAACGTCCTGACCGGCTCGGGCGCACTCACCGGCAACGCGCTTGCCGGCAACCCCAAGATCGCCATCGTGACGGTTACCGGCTCCACCGAGGTCGGCAAGAAGATCATGAAGGCCGCGGCCGACAACGTGACGAAGGTCTCCCTCGAGCTGGGCGGCAAGGCGCCGGTCATCGTCATGAACGACTGCAAGCTCGACGAGACGGTCGACCACGTCGTCGCGTCCCGCGTCATCAACACCGGCCAGGTCTGCAACGCCGCCGAGCGTATCTACGTGCAGGAGGGCATCTACGACGAATTCGTCGCCAAGGTCGTCGAGAAGATGAAGGGCGTGACCTACGGTAACCCGTTGGCCGGCAACTTCGACATGGGCCCGATGGTCAACAAGAACCAGCAGGAGCACGTCGACGAGCTCGTTCAGTCCGCGATTGCCGAAGGCGCAAAGATCGAGTGCGGCGGCCATAAGGCGCAGGTCGACGGCAAGGGCTGGTACTACGAGCCGACCGTCGTCACGGGCGTCACGCACGAGAGCCGCATCATGCGCGAAGAAATCTTCGGCCCGGTCCTGCCCATCACGAGCTTCAAGACGCTCGACGAGGCAATCGAGATGGCAAACGACAGCGTCTACGGCCTGACCTCCTCGATCTACACGACCGACTACGACACGGTCATGAGAGCGATGAACGAGATCAAGTTTGGCGAGACCTACGTCAACCGCGAGCACTTCGAGGCATTCCAGGGCTTCCATCAGGGCGTCCGCCAGTCTGGTATCGGCGGCGAGGACGGCGAGCGCGGTCTTGACGAGTATCTCGAGACGCATGTCTGCTACATCGACTGGGATGTGAACCGCAACAAGGCGTAAGAGACAAAGAAAAGGCGGCGCGTCTCTTTTCTTGAGAGACGCTTCTTGCAGGGGAATCGTGGCAGTGCCACGGTTCCCCTTCTCTTTGCACGGGATATGTGGCAGTGCCATGCATCTGCCGTTCCGTGCACGAGAAACGTGGCAGTGCCACGCTTCTCACGCAAAATGCACGGGATATGTGGCAGTGCCATGCTTCTCGCGTATGCGGGGCGC
>CACZQA010000156.1 GCA_902783175.1 uncultured Coriobacteriaceae bacterium | reverse complement strand
GAAGAAGAGGTAAGAGTTGAAGGGAGAGAAGATGACTGAATGGAAAAGGCAAGTCGGAGATGAGACTATCTTCAGGACCTGCGCTTGGTCTCCTCCGGGGTGCCATCCGGTTGGATGCGGTCTCCAGGTCCACGTCAAAGACGGCAAGGTGACCAAGGTCGAAGGCGATCCCGAGCATCCTATTACCAGAGGCTCGCTGTGCCCGCGCTGCCTGGCGCTCAAAGAGTACATCTACAACCCGGACCGTATCATCCACCCCATGAAGCGCGCCCGCGAAGACCGCGGCAAGGACAAGTGGGTGGAGTGCTCCTGGGACGAGGCGACGGACATCATCGCCGACCACGCCAAGGAGATTACCGAGAAGTACGGCGCCGAGACCATCTGCGTCTTCGGCGGCACCGGCCGTGAGGCCAACAACTGGTACCCGCAGTGGGCCAACCTCGTCTTCGGCACGCCCAACTCCGTGTACGCGCAGGCTGGCTGGTCGTGCTACGGCCCGCGTATGACCGCAACCGCGTTCATGATCGGCGGCGGCTACCCCGAAATCGACTACGCGCAGAAGTTCCACGATCGCTACGACAATCCGAATTTCGTTCCGCCCGAGGTCGTCGTCCTGTGGGGCAAAGAGCCGCTGCGCTCCAACCCTGACGGCCTGTACGGCCACGCCATCATCGAGATGATGCGCCAGTTCGGCACGAAGATCATCTGCATCGACCCGCGTATCACCTGGCTCGGCACGCGTGCAGAAGAAGTCATCCAGCTGCGCCCTGGCACCGATACCGCCATGGCGATGGCCTGGCTGTACGTCCTCACCACCGAAGACCTCGTCGACCACGAGTTCATCGAGAAGTGGACGTTTGGCTACGAGGACCTTTGCGAACGCGTCAAGGAAATGCCTCCTTCCCGTGCAGCAGAGATCTGCGGCGTCCCCGAAGAGCAGATCTGGCGTGCAGCTCGCCTGTACGGCAATGCAAAGCCGAGCTCGCTTGCTTGGGGCCTCGCCGTCGACGAGAACACGAACGGCCCGCAGCTCGGCATGTGCCTGATCGCCCTGATGACCATCACCGGCTTCATCGACGCACCTGGCGGAACCACGCTTGGCATGGGCGATGACCAGGGCAACGTCGTCCGCGACGGCGGCGCAATCGACGCAGCCGACAAGGTCGACGACGCGACCGACTCCACGCTGATGCTCGCCCTGAAGCACGGTATCATGACGCAGGAGACCTGGGACAAGAAGCGCATCGGCGTCGACAAGTACCCGTGCGTCGGCCAGGTCCTCTGGACCGTCCAGCCCGACGAGTTCTTGAAGGCGCTCGAAACCGAGAAGCCCTACAAGATCCACATGGCGCAGTTCGTCTCGTCCAACCCGATCGGCACCGCAATCGCCGCAGAGCCGCAGCGTTGGTGGAGGGCACTCAAGGAGCTCGACTTCAACTTCGCGTGCGACCTGTTCATGAACCCGACGATCATGGCCTGCTGCGACGTGTTCCTGCCCGTCGCCTCCACGATCGAGCACGACGGCCAGGTCGTCACCCACTACGGCCTCAACTCCTCGTTCTACGGCGCAGAGAACAAGTGCGTCCAGGTCGGCGAGTGCAAGTCAGACGTCGAGATCATGATGATGGTCGGCAAGAAGATGTATCCGGAATTCTGGAACCGCTTCGAGACCGAGGAGGACTACAACAACTTCCACGTCTTCCGCAGCTGGCTGCCGTGGAAGGAACTCCGCGACAACGTCGTCACCATGTCCGAGGAGCCCTACTACAAATACAAGCTCGGCAAGCTCCGCCCCGACGGGCAGCCCGGCTTCCCGACCTTCACCGGCCGCGTCGAGCTCTCCTCCTTCTCGTACGGCGCATTTGGCGAAGACGCCCTGCCGTACTTCGAGGAGCCTGCATTCGGTCCCGCGACCACGCCGAAGCTCATGGAGACCTTCCCGTTCATCCTCACCTCTGGCGCACGTCGCCAGGAGTTCTTCCACTCCGAGCACAAGCAGGTCAAGTCCCTGCGTCAGATCAGCCCGTTCCCCGAGATCGACATCAACCCCGAAGATGCGAAGGCCAAGGGCATCGAGGAAGGCGACTGGGTCGAGATCACGTCTCCGTATGGCCACATCCGTCAGAAGGCGAAGGTCACCCCGACCATCAAGCCAGGCGTTGTCCACTGCATGCACGGTTTCTGGTACCCCGAAGAGGACGGCGAAGAGCCCAACCTGTACGGCAACTGGAAGTCCAACGTCAACATGCTCATGCCGAACAGCGTCAACGCCAAGGTCGGCTTCGGCAACACCTTCAAGGTCATGATCTGCGACATCAAGAAGGTCGACAGCGAGGGTGGACCGAACGAGCCCGACGACATCTTCGTCGAGAAGAGCCGCCTCGAAGAGTTCAGCGTCAACGAGGCATGGCGCCCGGTCGACGCTCCGTATGACGAGTACAAGGCAAACAACTAAGTAGAAAGGGAGGTTCTCACATGTCACAGAATGCGCTCTATATCGACTACGAATTCTGCTCTGGATGCCACAGCTGCGAGATTGCTTGCCGCAATGAGCTCGAGCTTCCCATTGAAGATTTCGGCATGAAGCTGTTGGAAGACAAGCCGCGTCAGCACGCAGACGGTTCCTGGCACTGGGATTACATCGCGGTCCCAGGTGAGCTGTGCGACCTGTGCGCAAGCCGCGTCGAGGCGGGGCTCCTTCCCTCCTGCGTCCAGTGCTGCCAGGCAAAGTGCCTCGAGTTCGGCACCATCGAGGAATGCGCGGCAAAGCTCGCCGCGAAGGGCAACAAGGCCGCCATCTTCGTTCCGTAAAGACCAGCAACCGAGTTCCCATCTGGGTTTAGTCACTGAAGAGGCGTGTGATATGGAGCTAACACTGTGTCACACGCCTCTCGACTGCTAAAGGAGAGGTCTCATGGCAGGAAGCTGTGGTGCATTCTGCTCCTTCTGCGGAAAGTGCGGACGACGTTTCACCAAGGTGTTTGACGTAGGCAGCATTCCCAAGGTCGCGCCGCCGGGTACGGATGCAGGGGTGTTTCGCAGGATGGACGAAAAACCCGAAGACGGGCACTCAATAAAGTCAGAAAAGCAGGCTGATCCCCCACAAGATCAGCCTCAGAGGAGGGGACATGAGTGAGGAAAAATCCTTAGATTTTGGTCCCGGCTCGAAATTCACCGTCTCGAGCTATGTTGACCACATCGGTCTCACGAAGTTTTCTTGGGGTATTTTCGCAATTCTCGGCTTTTGCAACATCTTCGAGGGATACGACTACATGATCGTGTCCTACACGGTACCTTCGATGCAGGCCGCATGGGGTCTGACGTCTGTTGTCACGGGCTCTCTGTCGTCCTGGTCGTTGATTGGCCTCGTCTTGGGCGGTATCGTGGCAGGTCCTATCGCTGAT
>CACZQA010000155.1 GCA_902783175.1 uncultured Coriobacteriaceae bacterium | reverse complement strand
GGCGCGCAGCAGGCGGCAGATGGTTCCGTCCAACTTTCCGATGGCCTGCAGCAGTTCAACGAGCAGGCGGTTCAGAAGATCGTCGACGCCTTCTCCGGCAACCTTGGCAGCTTGGCCGACAAGACCAAGGCCATCGTCCAGGCCGGCAAGAACTACAACAACTTCTGCGGCATCACGTCCGGCACCGAGGGCCATGTGAAGTTCATCTACGAGACCGACGCGATCAACAAGAACTAGAGGCGGCGGGCTTATGGCACTGGGAACACGCGGAAAGAAGGCTGCTGCGACCAAGCGGACGCTGCTTGACGCCGCCCTCAACGTGATGTCACGCGAGGGCTACGCTGAGGCGACGATCGACCAGATCGCCAAGGAAGCCGGTGTCTCGAAAGGGCTTGCCTACTACCACTTCAAGAGCAAAGGCGAAATTGCCACCGAGATCTTGGAAAACGGCATCAACGACCTCATCGGGCGTTTCGTGCAGGAGACGGAGCGTGCACAAAGCGGCTCGGACGCCCTCAAGCGCATGCTCGAGGCTTTTGCCGAGGTCGTCGTCGGCAACTGGCAGTTTGCCCGCTTCTACCTGTCGGTCATCTGGCGCGAAGGGCGCGACTGGTCCGACAAGATCCACGAGGTTGACACGCGCCTCATCGCGATCATCGCCGAGCAGTTCGCGCGCGGGCAGGAAGACGGCTCGTTTGCCGCCGACCTCGACCCGGAGTTCTGCGCCGTCGCCTGCATCGGCACGGTGTTCACGACGGCGCTGCGCTACTTCGGTATCGACAACGAGGACAAGCCGGCAATGTCCAAAGAGGAGTACACGAGCAAGGTGTCCAAATTGATCATGCGCTCGTCTACTGCGAAAGCGTGAGCGCACGCATAAAAAAGCGGCATTGAGCTGCATCGACAAGACGGGAGCTGCGTACGGCGGCCCCCGTCTTGTTGTATAGTGGGAAAAGATTAACCGAGGGGAGGAAACGATGCGCGATTCGCTCGCCGAAAAGATTGCCGAGCTCGGCCTGGACAGCAAGGGCGTGCTCTCACCCTCGCAGAAGGCTGCACGTGCCGCCGAGAGGCGGGCGTCCGTAACGCCCGAAAAGACGGCGGGCACCCCCGTGCGGATACTCGCCACGCGTATCGCGGGCACCTCTCACATAGACAATTACGAGGAAGTCGTCGACAGCCTTGCTCTGCAGGAGCGTCTCGAGCTGCGGCGCGAGCCTTTCAACGAGGCAGATTCGCGTGCCGTGGCGATTCTCGACAAGGCGGGGCGGCGCGTCGGCTATATCCCGCAATCTGACAACAAGGTCGTCTCGGAACTGCTCGACGAGGGGCAGTCGCTGTACGCGCGCGTGCAGGATATCGACGTCCACAACCGCTGGGCAGAAATCTCCATCGACGTCTACGTCGAGGAGCAGTGAGGCGGATGGGCAAGTTGGACGATTTCTGGGACGAGCAACCGCAGAAGAAGGTCTCCTACCTCACGCTCGAGGAGCTCAAGGGCAAGACGGCGTTTGCCTACGATGTCAAGGAAGGTCCCTGGGGGAGGCTTTTCCAGTCAGCTTTCGCGGAGATGAGCGCGGGCACCAAGCTCCGGGGCGATGACGTGCTCATCGTGGGCTCGCGTGCCCTGTGGCCCCCGACGCAGCGCATCCGCGTTGTGGTGTTCGCTGACCATGCCCATGTGGCTCCCGAGTCGATGGACGACCCGTGGCGCCTCGCGTGCGTGGAAGGCGGGCGCTTCTTCACGCTCGCGGCAACGTGCGATTACCTCAAAGTCCACCAGATGACGATCGTCGAGGTGCCGCGTGAGCGCCTCGCGCAGTTCGACGAGGTGCTGCTCGACGATGAGGCGGCAGAGTTCGCGCGCCACCTGCTCGAGAAGTCCTTCGAGGCGCCCACGCCCTCGTACGTGCGGGAGCCGGCTTTCCAGGAGCTCATGGGCAACCGGACTGCCGCAGAGCCGCAGGCGCGCTTTCTCGCGTGCGGGTCTTCCGATTTGGAAGAGGCTGCAGATGCGAGCGGCGACGGGGCGGGGGAGGATCCGCTCGCCACGCCGCGCTGCAACGAGGAATGGTACTCTTCCATCTGCGCCGAGTTCTCGCTCGACAGCCTGCCCGACTATCACTACATCTACGAGCCGGAAGACGGGACCTATCGCGTGCGGGCGCTCAACCACCGCCTCGACGGGCATCCTGGGCTCGCGTACCTGGAGGCGCGCAAGAATGCCCAGGTCGCCTTTGCCGAGCAGTACGATTTCCTGCTCATGCAGCGCCTGTATTCGGGGACGTGCCAGCCCGTGTCTCGCTACGAGCGCGACATGCTCTCGGATCGCGTCTGGTTCGGTTCTTTCTCAGATTCGAATGACATCTCGGTGGAAAGCGACAAGACCGAGGAGCATCTCAAGGAGATGCGCGAGGCTTACGAAAACGCCGCGCGGCAAGATCCTGCGTCCGTGCTGCCGCGCGCGGTGTTCGACCGTCTGTGCGAATGGTTCCGCCGCCGTTCGGAGGGCGACCTCGACGCGTGCGCACGAGAGATCGACGATGCCTGCGCCAAGGTGCCCTCTCCTTTCAGGTATGAGTTTTCCGCCAGCTTCGACTACGAGCGCAAACTCGCCCGGATAAACGTGTTCCTGCCCGCCCGTGGCCTGTTCCCACTCGTTTGCGCCAATCACGACCTGGCACGCTATCCCGAGTACGCATCGATCGATCTCGACGAGCAGGGGCTCAACGACCGTCATGCGGAGCTCGTGTGCAGGATGGGCATCTACTCCGCCCGTCTCGTCAAGTCCAAGGCGCCCTGGGTCAAACGCATCCAGGTCAACGGCCTGTACCGCGAGCTGCCCCAGCGCCAGGTGGAGGGGGCACGTCCCACGCCGTGCTGCCTGTATTCGTTCGAGATTGGCGAAGACGAGCTCGCCCCGAGCATTCTCGAGGACTTCGCGAGCGTCTTCGACATCATGCACGACATATGCGCGCGCATGCACCGGACGCGCGAGCGCCGCCTCGTGGCCGTCGACCCGCTGTTTGCGCCAGACGACGCCCTCGATTTCCTGTTCGGTTGCGAAACGTATCGCGACGGCTGGACCGTGCCGTATCGGTGCCAGAAGTACTCTGAGCACGGCAGTGCCGAAGAGCTTGCGGTACTCACGACGCGTATGGAGGACCTCCTCGACCGCGGAGAGCTCGAACGGGGGAGAAAGATCGGCGCCGCGCTTGAGGAAAAGTACCGTCGAGAGTGGCTCGACGGGGTGCCGGCGGGCGTGCGGGCACTGTCGTGCAACAGCGTGTTCGAGGAGAAGCTCGCACGCGAGCTTCTCGAAGGCTCGCCCGACGAGCTTCGCTTCCTGCCGCAGGGCCTTTCGCACTTCTTCGTCGTGTACGGCAACATCTGCTACGAGATGGAGCAGCGCTCGGAGGCGCTC
>CACZQA010000154.1 GCA_902783175.1 uncultured Coriobacteriaceae bacterium | reverse complement strand
GTGTACGGGGCAGGCGCGGACGCCTCGCTCGAGCAGCTGGAGGCGCTGCGCAACCGCATCGTCGTCGGGCTTGACCAGGCGGCATCGGAGTGCCCGCGCGACGAGGCGGGGCAGGTTGCCTGCGGAGGCGACCTCGATGCGCGCGTGGCTGCCGCGCTCGATGGGGCGGGCGACGAGTTTGCCCGGCTGGAGGGGCACTACCCCGCGCCCAAGGCGGCGCTGTGCTCCGATGTGCTCGAGTGGATGGGCATCGGCGGCTACACCTACCCGTACACGCAGGAGGTGACGTACAACCGCTACGTCTCGCGGCTGTACTACCCGGTGCTCTGCGCCCACGAGCTCGTTCACCACCGGGGCTACTTCATGGAAGACGACGCCGAGTTCCTGTCGTTTCTCGCCCTGTCGCGAAGCGACGACGCGCTGCTGCGCTACTCGGCGTACGAGCACCTGTACTACTACGTCGAGGGCGCATACGAGGCGCGTCTGGTCGACGGGCTCGGGCAGGATGGCGCGCGTGCGCGCCACAAGGCGCAGCCGCAGGTGAGCGACCAGGTGCGAGACGACGTAGCCTACGACGAGCAAGAGCGCGAGCAGCGCTACGCGGGCTCGGTGAACGGGGCGCTCGAGGGGCTGCTCGCGCAGCCTGCGCAAGACGTCTCGCGTGCGGGATGGGACACGCAGGCGCAGGTCCTGCGGGAAAACGCGTACGACGGGGTCATCGGGCTGCTGCTCGCGTACTATGGCGGCTGAAGGCTGCGGAAGGCAAGCGCGGCTGCGGTTGCGGGCTGAGTCAGGAAACGGGCGGACAAGAGAGGTGTGGTGCGATGGGTTCGCGCGCGGGACGGGCCTGGAAGGGGCTCGGGGTTTTCATCGGGCGGCATATGGTCGTCATCGTCTTGTGCTGCCTGGCGGCGGGCATCCTGCTCCCGCAGGCCTTCGCGCCGCTGCGGCCGGCGGTGCCGACGTTTTTCGCGATCATGTCGTTCCAAAGCGCGCTCGGCATCACGCTGCGCGGCCTGAAAGACGCCGTGGCGCATCCGCTCGCCATTGTGCTCGCGCTCGTGTACGTGCACGTGCTGTCGCCGCTCATCGCGTTTCTGGTGGGCACGGCGCTGTTCGGCGCCGACTCCGACCTCGTCGTGGGCATCGTGCTGGAGTACTGCGTGCCGGTGGCCACGTCGAGCATCATGTGGGTGGCGATGTATCGCGGCAACCTCGCCATCGCGCTCGCGACGCTGCTCGTGTCGGTGTTCGCATCGCCGTTCGCCATCCCGCTCACGCTGCACCTGCTGTTCGGGACGGTCGTCGAGGTCAACGCGCTCGGCATGGTCTTGGACATGCTGTACATGGTGGTCGTGCCGTCGGTCGTCGGAATCGTCGTCAACGAGGCGACGCATGGGCTGGGGACGCGCACGCTCTCGGCGTCGCTTATGCCGCTTGCGCGCCTCATGCTCGTCGTTATCATCGCGACCAACTCCTCGGCGATCTCCGACTTCGTGTTCCACCTGACGCCGCAGCTCGCGGGCGTGCTCGTGTTAGTCGGGCTGTTCGCGTCGTTCAACTTCCTCATGGGCGCGGCTCTCGCCTACGTGTTCAGGCAGAGGCGCGAGCGTGCCGTGGCGATGCTGTTCCAGTCGGGGATGCGCAACATCTCCGCCGGCGCGGTGCTCGCGATGCAGTACTTTCCGCCCGCATCGCTGTTCGCGGTGATGGCCGGCGTTCTGTTCCAGCAGGTGCTCGCCGCGCTCTTCGGCAAGGTGGCAGACAGGCTCCTCTCCCGCCTTCCTGCCTGAGATGCGGCCGCTCCCCCGATTCGTAGTGTGAAAAATGTTGAATACGTGTTACTCGGGACGTAGAATGCACCAATCGGTATTACGAATTTGAGGAGAGTAACATGGCTATCTCACGCAGGGAGTTCTTGAAGATCGCGGGCGCGAGCGCCGCCGCCCTCTCGTTTGGCGGCGTACTGAGCGCGTGCTCGAACGGGGGGTCGTCTGCGGACTCTTCCGACACGAACGGCGTCGTCGTCGCCATGACCAGAGAGAGCGAGCCCGAAGCGGGCTTCGACCCCTTCTACTCGTGGGGCTGCGGCGAGCACGTGCACGAGCCGCTGCTGCAGTCCACGCTCGTG
>CACZQA010000153.1 GCA_902783175.1 uncultured Coriobacteriaceae bacterium | reverse complement strand
TCTATCCCAGGCGCTCTATCTCAGATGCGCACGGGGATGGGTCGAGAGATATTCCTCGCGAATGTGCGCCCGGTCGACATGCGTGTAGATCTGCGTCGTGGAGATATCGCTGTGCCCGAGCATCTCCTGCAAGATGCGCAGGTCCGCCCCGCCTTCGAGCAGATGCGTCGCGAAGCTGTGGCGCAGCGTGTGCGGGTGCAGCCCCTCGAGCCCCACGCGCTTGCCGTATGTTTCGACCATCTTGCAGACCGCGCGCCTGGTCAGGCGTCCGCCACGCGCGTTGAGAAACACCGCTGCCGGCTCCTTGGGCGCGTCTTGCCCCTTGGTGTGCAGGTACGGCCGCCCCTCGTCGAGGTACTTCTCGAGCGCCGCCCTTGCCGTGCCCAGCAGCGGGACGATGCGCTCCTTGCCGCCCTTGCCGCGCACGCGCACGAGCCCCTCATCCAGCAGCAGGCTGGAAAAGTCGAGACTGCACAGCTCGCTCACGCGCAGCCCGCAGCCGTACAGGACCTCGAGGATGGCGCTGTCGCGCAGCCCGGTGGGCGTTGCGGGAAACGGCTGGTCCAGCAGCGCGGCAATCTGCTCGACCGTCACCGCCTCGGGCAGGCGGGCGGGCTTACGCGGGAGCGGCACGGACGAGGCGGGGTCCTTCTCGGTCATGCCCTCGCGCACGCAGAAGCGGTGAAACCCCTTGACGGCCGCAACGTGGCGCTCGACGCTGCTCGCCGCGTACGCGCGGCGGCGCAGGTCCTCGAGGTAGTCGGTGACCGTGTCGCGCTCGATGTCCTCGAGCTGCTCGCAGCCGTCGGAGCGCACGAACCCGAGGTAGTCGGCGAGGTCTCTCCCGTAGTTCTCGACGCTCGCCTTGGACAGTCCCCGCTCGACGGTCAGGAACATGAGGTACTCGTCAAGGCACGCGGAAAAGCCCCCGAGGTCTTCGCGGGGACGCGCCTTGATCTCGCGGCTGCTCACCGCCCTGCCGCCTGCAGCCCCAGCGCGACGGCGAGCCTGGCGGTGTTCTCGAGGTCCTCGACCTTGAGGCACTCGTCTACCGAGTGGAAGTTCGTCATGCCCGTCGAGACGACCAAAGGCTCCACACCCAGCTCGATGTACATGTTCGCGTCGGTGCCGCCGGCGGACTTGACGGTATCGGGCGAAAGCCCGACGGAACGCGCGGCGTCGTCGAACAGCTTGACCGCCGGCGCATCTGCATCCAGGCAGAACCCGGAGTACTCGAGATTCCAGTCGATGCGGACGCGCGCCCCCACCTGCGCGGCGGCGTTGCGCATCGCCTCGTCCATGCCGTCGTGGACGCGGTCGACGTCTTCTTTCTCAATGGCGCGGCACTCGCCGGTCAGCAAGCAGGAGGGCGCGACGACGTTGTTGGCCGAGCCGCCCCGTATCGTCCCGATATTCGACGCGCAGTAGTCCCCAACGGCCCCGAGCAGGCCGCGCTCGCGCATGTCCGCGATGGCGACGGAAGCCGCCTCGATGGCGCTGATGCCCTTCTCGGGGGCGACGCCCGCGTGGCTTGCCTTGCCCATGAACTCCGCCTCGAACGTGTAGTGGTACGGCGCCGCGAGGCACGCGAGCCCCACGTCTCCCTCCCCGTCAAAGACGAAGCACGGCTCGCCCTGCTCGAAGGTGCCAGCCGAGAGGTTCTTCGCGCCACAGCACCCAACCTCTTCTTGGATGCTGAAGATGACCTTCACCGTCGCATGGGGCTCATCGCCCTCGCTCAAGGTGCGCACCGCCTCGATGATGGAGGCGACGCCGACCTTGTCGTCCCCGCCCAGAACCGTCGTTCCGTCAGAGCGGATGACGCCGTCTTCGATGACGGGGGTGACACGCTCGCATGGCTGCACGCAGTCGAGGTGCGCCGTCATGATGACGGACCCGGAAGCGGTGCCGGGGAGCACGGCATACAGGTTGCCCGTGTCCGAGCCGATGCGCTCGCCCGCGTCGTCGATTTCGACCGTGCACCCGCACGCGCGCAATGCGGCAGCGCAGTATTCGGCCGCCGCCCCCTCGTGCCCTGACGGGGAGCTCGTGGTGACAAGGTCGAGAAACGTGTTGAGTAGACGTTCGCTGTTCATGAAAATGCCCCTTTCTTTCGCCCAATCTTCACGCAGATGACGGGCAGAAAGCAAGGGGCAATCAGAATCGGGAGGGTGCTAGGCCTCGCGCCTTTCGATGGCGGCCGCGACCAGGCCGTTGAACAGCGGATGGGGGCGCGTCGGGCGCGACTTGAACTCGGGGTGTCCCTGGCTCGCGATGAAGAAGGGATGGTCTTCGAGCTCGATCATCTCGACGAGGCGGTCGTCGGGCGAGACGCCGCTCACGACGAGGCCGGCCTCGATGAGCCGCTGCCTGAACTGGTTGTTGACCTCGTAGCGATGGCGATGGCGCTCGTAGATGAGGGGCGAGCCGTACAGGCGCTCCGCCAGCGTGCCCGGCGCGACCTTGCACGGGTACGACCCGAGCCTCTGCGTGCCGCCCATGTCCGCGACGTCGCCTTGCTCCGGCATCAGGTCGATGACCGGGTACTCGAGGTCGTCTCCGAACTCGCCCGAAGAGGCGCCCGGCATGCCCGCCACGTCGCGGGCGTATTCGCAGACAGCCGCCTGCAGGCCCAGGCAGATGCCGAGGAACGGCACGTTGTGGGTGCGTGCGTAGCGCACGGCGCAAATCTTGCCCTCGAATGCGCGCACGCCAAAGCCGCCCGGCACGAGAATGCCGTCCATCTTGCCGAGTATCGAGTCGACGTTCTCGTCGTTGAGGTTCTCGCCGTCGACGAGGTGCACGTTGGTGCGGTGGCAGTTCGCGACGCCCGCGTGGTGCAGCGCCTCGATGACGGAAAGGTAGGCGTCGGGCAGCCCGACGTACTTGCCGACGATCGCGATGTCGACGGGCGCGTCGCACGTCGCCTCCTGGTGGAGGTACTTCTCCCAGGTCTCCAGGTTGGCCTCGCACACCTCAAGCCCCAGACGGCGCAGCACGCGCTCGTCGAAGCCCTGCTGGTACAGGCTCATGGGAACCTGGTAGATGCTCGGGGCATCGACGCAGGCGAACACATGGTCTTCGTCGACGTCGCAGAACATCGAGATCTTCGACTTGATGCGGTCCGAGATGTCGCGGTCGGAGCGGAGCACCAGAAAATCGGGCTGGACGCCCAGGGACTGGAGCTCCTTGACGGAGTGCTGGGTCGGCTTGGTCTTGAGCTCGTGAGCTGCCGAGATGTACGGGACGAGCGTGCAGTGCACGAACGCGACGTTTTCCGGACCGCACTCGCGGCGCCACTGGCGGACCGCCTCGATGAACGGCTGCGACTCGATGTCGCCGACCGTGCCGCCCACTTCCGTGATGACGATGTCGGCAGACGTCTGGTCGGCGATGCGCTTGATGCGCTCTTTGATGGCGTTCGTGACGTGCGGGATGACCTGCACCGTGCCACCCAAGAAATCGCCGTGGCGCTCGCGGGCGATGAGCGCCTGGTAGATGGAGCCCTGCGTGACGTTTGACTCGCGCGTGAGGTTCTCGTCGATGAAGCGCTCGTAATGCCCCAGGTCGAGGTCGGATTCGAGCCCGTCGTCCGTGACGAATACCTCGCCGTGCTGGAACGGGCTCATCGTGCCCGGGTCGACGTTGAGGTAGGGGTCCATCTTCTGCATGGTCACTTTATAGCCACGCGATTTGAGGAGGGTGCCCAACGATGCCGCCGTGATCCCCTTGCCCAAAGACGAGACGACGCCACCGGTTACAAAAATATGCTTTGCCATACAGCATGCTCCTCACAGCCAAGATCAATACAAAAAATATGGCCACGCAGCAATGCATAGGCCCTGCCTATCTTAGAGTCTCGGGCAAGCGCGAACTGCCTCGAGCGAAAGGCTTAACAAAAACTTAATGAAACTGCCGAAGCGATGCCGCACGTGGATATTGCATAAAGGCGTGGCACGTTGCCGCATATGCCAGTACTATGTCTACCCATGAACACTTCAAAGACTTCGCAAACAGACGAGCAGCCCTCGTCGAGCGCACGCTCCATCGCCAAATCGACGGGAATGATGTCCGCACTCATTCTCGTCTCCCGCATCACGGGCTTCATCCGCACTTGGGCTATGGCATTCGCCCTGGGGAACACCTTCCTCGCCGCCTCCTACTCGCTGGCAAACAACCTGCCGAACATGATCTACGAGCTTGTTGCGGGCGGCGTGCTCTCCACGGCGTTTCTGCCCATCTACATGCAGCAGCGCAACGCGCATTCGCGCGAGGCCGCCAACGACTACGTGAGCAACCTGCTCTCCATCGCGGTCGTGTTCCTAGGGCTCGTCTCGCTGGCGGCGAGCATCTTCGCCCCGCAGGTCATGGTCACGCAGAGCCTGTTCTCGTCCGCGAGCAACGACACCGTCGAAGCGGCGGTCTGGTTCTTCAGGTTCTTCGCGTTCCAGATCGTCTTCTACGGCCTGAGCGCGATCTTCTCCGGCGTGCTCAACGCCGAGCGCAGGTACTTCTGGCCGTCGGTGAGCTCGGTGTTCATGAACATCATCACCATCGTCACGTTCTTCGGCTACCCGCTCGTCAACGGCATGGACACCGAGGCGGGCATTACCTGGCTCGCCGTCGGGACGACGCTCTCGATCGCCGTCCTCGCGTTCGTCCAGGTCCCCGCGCTCGTGAAAAGCGGGTATCGCTTCCGCTTCTTCATCGACCTGCACGGCGAGGGCCTGCGCGACACCGTCAAGCTCGCGCTGCCCGCCATCGCGTGCACGGCGATCAACCTCGTGTCGCTCAGCCTCATGAACTCGACCGCCCTGCACGTCGCCGACAACGGCCCCTCATCTGTCAGCTACGCATGGATGTGGTACCAGTTCCCCTACGGCGTTCTTGGCGTGGCGCTTTCCACCGCCATGTTCACCGAGATGTCCGATGCGATGTCGCGCGGCGACTACGACCGTTTCAAGCGGCAGCTCAACTTCGGGTTGCGGACGACGTGGCTGCTCATCATCCCCATGGCGGTCATGGTGTTCGTGTGCGCAGCCCAGCTCATCGGCCTGTACTCGGCCGGCCGCTTCACGGCGCAGGATATCGCCCCCATCGCGAACCTGCTGCGCGGGTGGGCCATCGCGCTGCCGCTCTACGCGGGCTACATGTTCTTATACCGCGCGTATTCCTCGCTCAAGGACCTGAAGACCATCGCGCTGTGCAACCTGTTCTTGACCGTCGTGCAGGTGTTTCTCTACATGCTGCTCACCGGGGTCATCACGCTGCCGGGCCTTCCCACGCTCGAGTTGGGGCTCATCGGCATCCCCTGCGGCGACATCGTGTTCTACGCGCTCATGATGGTGCTGCTGCTGCTCGTCTTGCGCCGCAGGATCGGCGGGTTCGAGTTCAAGAGCACGCTCGTCGCCACCTGCAAGGTGCTCGTCGCGAGCGTTATCGGAGGCGCCGCCAGCGCCGCCCTCATCGCCGCGCTCGGGCTCGT
>CACZQA010000152.1 GCA_902783175.1 uncultured Coriobacteriaceae bacterium | reverse complement strand
TCGATGAGCTGGTTCATGGCGTCTTGCATCTGGTTGAGCTGGTCTTGGATGTTGCCGGCGTTCAGGTTGTCGACGTCGACGTCGCCAAAGAAGTCGCTCGAGACCAGCGTGAGCATGGAATCCAGGCTGAAGTCGGTCGCATCGGCCTCGATGTCGACGGAGCTCGGGATGTCGAGGTCGATCGAGTCGTCCAAGCCGAGCGACTCCTTCAGGCCGGGCATCGCGTAGCCGGCGATGAGATGGCGGTCGCCGTCGTCGATGACCTTCGCGTTGTCGGTCGTGACGTTGGTGAAGTTGTCGTTGTCCAAAATGAGCCCCGTCATGGCGAGGAACGGCGTGTACACCGTCTGGCCGTTGACCGTCTGCCTGGAGTTGTTCGTGTAGGCGATGTGGATCTTGACGTGCCCGGTCTTGCCCGAGATCTCATCGGGCGAGACGTCCTTACCATCGAGCTGGTAGCTCACCTTGATGTCGACTGGTGCCTCTTTGGTGGTCGTGCCGCGGTAGCTGATGTCGCTGCCTTTCGCGTCCCACACCGTGCCCTCGGAAGACTGCGTGAACTCCTGGTCGCCCTCGACGTTTTCGATGTCGGTCAGGTCGGTCTGGTCCTGCAGCAGCTGGGCGCCGTTGCCATTGGTGAGCGAGTTGCTAACGGTCTGGTTCTTGACCGAGCCGTCTGCCTTCTGGAACACGTAGACGGTCTCGCTCTTCTGCGTTGCGGCCTTGCCGCTCGAGTACGCGAGCGTGCTCGTCGTCGACTGGCCTTGCTCTTGCGGCGTCGTCTGCGCGTCATCGGCAGAGGCCGTCGTCACCGGGATGCCCGCCGTGGAAAACGCGACCGTCATGCCGAGCAGCGCCGTGCCCGCCAGGGCAAGGCCCGCGGTGTTGAATACCCTCGTCGGACGGCTCGCGTTCTGCTTGGAATACGCGTCCACGCAATTCAGCCCGTCGTTTTTCTTCGTCTTCATTACTCTGCCTCCTTGCCAGCAGTAAGTTCCAGCTTCTCTTCTTTCATCTTTGCCTTGAGGTCCTTGAAACCGTAGGTCGTGTGGATGATGAGCTTGTCGAACAGCATCAGCATGGCCGGCAGCATGAACAGGACCGACAGGGTGCTGACGAACGCGCCGCGTGCCATGAGCAGGCACAGCGAGCTGATGATGCCCATTTTGGAGTACATCGCCACGCCGAAGGTCGCGGCGAAGAACGACGCGCCGCTCGTGACAACGGCCGGGAAGGAGAACCTGAACGCCCTCTCCACGGACTCGCGCTTGGCGGCGCCGCGTGCGCGCTCCCGCTTGTAGCGCGTCGTGAGCAAGATGGCGTAGTTGACGGTCGACCCGAGCTGGATGGTCGAGATGCAGATCGGCGCGATGAACACCATCGAGTCGTTCATGTAATACGGCAAGCCGAGGTTGATCATGATGGCGAACTCGATGACGAGGACCAAGATGAACGGCAGGCTCGCGCTTCTGAACACGAGCAGCAAGATGACGAGGATCGCGATGACGGCGATCGCGTCGACCACCACGAAGTCGTGGTCGGTCACGTTGATGAGGTCCTTGGTCGCAGGAGCCTCGCCGATGAGCGTGGCGTTGGGGTCGTATTCCTTGATGATGGACTGGATCTCGTCACACTGCGCATTGACCGCATCGGTTGAGGGCTGATACTGCGAGTTGATGATGATGAGCTGGTGCCCGTTGCTCTTGAGCGAGCTCGTGATCTTGCTCGGGAGCAGCTGGTCGGGCACGAGGCCGCCCTTGACCGAGTCGTAGCCGATCGCGTACTCGACGCCCTCGACGTCGTTGATGCGCTTGAGCATCTCTTTGGCCTTGGGGTGGCTCATGTCGGCATCGCACAGGACCATCTCGGTGGTCGAGACGTTGAAGACCTGCTTGAGCTTCTGGTCCGCCGTGTGGAACTGGATCTTCTCCTCGGGAATGTTGTTGTTGGAGCCCGTTACCATGTTGGTGAAGTCGTAGTAAACCGGCTTGTTCATGAAACCGTAGCCAGCGGGAATGAGCACCACGATAAAGACGACCAGAAACGCCACGACGGCCTTCTTGCTCGTGATGGCATGGGCGAGCTTGGGCACATCGGGGATGATGCGCTTATGGTGCGTCTTGAGCATGGGCTTTTCGAAGGTGAGAATGAGCGACGGCAGGATGGTCACGGACGCGATCAGGCCGAAGATGCAGCCTTTCGCCATGACGATGCCGAGGTCGGCGCCCAGAGTGTAGGACATGAAGATCATGGCCAAGAAGACCGCGGTCGCCGTCATCGCAGACGAGAAGATGGACGTCAGCGTGTCGGCGATGGCATAGCCCATGGCAATGCGCCCGCGCTCGCCAGGGTACTTTCTCAGGTTCTCCTCGAAGCTGTTCCAGAGGAATATCGAATAGTCCATGGTAACGGCAAGCTGCAGGACCGCGGCCAGGGCCTTCGTGATATAGGAAATCTCGCCCAAGAAGATGTTGGAGCCGAGGTTGTACAGAATCGCCATCGCGATGCTGATAAGGAAGATGAACGGCGCGAGGAACGAGTCGGTGCACAGCAGCCAGATGACGAGCGCGCACGCGACGGCGACGGCGACGTACTTGGCCTCCTCGTCCTCAGCGAGGTTTTTCAGGTCGAGCACAAGGGCGCTCATGCCCGAGACGAACACGTTCTTGTCCGATATCTGGCGAATCTGGGCGACGGCATCCATCGTGGAGCCGGCGGACGTGCCGCTGTCGAAGAAGACCGCGATGAGCGAGTCGTCACCGTTCTTGAGCTTGTCCAGCAGCTCGGCCGGAACCGCTTGGTCGGGGATCTGCGCCGAGGCGATCTCTCCGTACGAGATAGCGTCCGCGACGTGGTCGACGTCTCTGATCTCGTCGGTGAGGTTCTTGACTTGGGTGTCGTCCATGCCCTCGGTGACGATGAGCGAGAACGCGCCCTTGCCGAAGTCGTTGAGCAGCACGTCTTGGCCCTCTACCGTGTCCATGTCCTTGGGCAGGTACGTGAGCATGTCGTAGTTGATCCCCGTGTTGAGGTACCCGAATATCGACGGAATCAGCAGGAGAATGCCCACGATGAGGATTGGAACGCGCAGTTTGACGACCGCTTTTCCAAATTTGTACATACAACTCCCTCCAAACATTCACTGAGGAGAATAGTATGACTTTTTTGACTGACTGTTTAGTTTTTTATGGAGTTTTTTGACCATAAGTTCAAATTTGTGGAAAAGTCGGCTACACGCGGCGGCGCTTGGGCGTATGAGAACGCCTCCTGTCTGCGGGTGAGCAGGAGGCGGTGGTCTAGAAAAGCGAGGGCTGAGAGAGCTCGGAAGCGGGCACGCGGACAAGCGGCACGCGGGAGGGCTCGGCGAGCGAGGCGATATCCCCCGCGAGCCAGCGCTGCGCGCCATCGCCCGAAAGGACCAGCGGCATGCGGTCGTGGACGGGCGCGACCACCGCATTGGGAGGCGTCGTGACGATCGAGCAATGCCCCTCTTCGAACACGCCACCCAAAAGCAGCGGCCCGTCGTTGCTGAAGGCATAGCTCGACGTGCCCTTCTTGCCCTTCTCGAAAAAAGCCGCGACGGGGACGATGCAGCGGTGCTCGCGCAGGGGAAGTTCCCACATGTTGCCGCCGGCAAGCGCCGACTCGATGCGCGTGTTGAAGACGGGAGACGCCTGCCAGCTCACGGGAAACCCCCACGACATGCGCCGCGCGCGAAGAGCGCCTCCCTCGTCGCTCACGACGGCGAGCAGCGACTTGGGGCGCGCATCGGCGCGGTCGAACAGGCTGGCTTGCCAGCTGGGGTCAGGCGCCAGGGCGCCTCCGTGCTCGAGGTGCTCGACGACGCCCCTGACCTCGTCCCACGAGAGCTGCTTGACGCGCCCGCACATCTCGGCACCCCTGCCCTAGCGGGCGCCGTCGCCCGAATCGAGGTCGGAAAGCTGCGAGAACATGCGCTGGGACGCAATCTGCTCGTAGCCGCTGCCCGGCTTCGCGTAGTTTGCGAAGGGGTAGATGGAGATGCCGCCGCGCGGGTAGAACATCCCACGGACTTCCAGGTACTTGGGGTCCATGAGCGCGACGAGGTCGTCTCTGATGATGTTGGTGACGTCCTCGTGGAAATCGCCGTGGTTGCGGAAGCTGAACAAGTAGAGCTTCAGGCTCTTGCTCTCGACCATCTTCACGTTGGGCACGTAGTTGATGTAGAGCGTGGCGAAGTCAGGCTGACCGGTGATGGGGCAGAGCGTCGTGAACTCGGGGCAGCGAAACGTCACCATGTAGTCGTGGTCTTGGTGCTTGTTCTCGAAGGTCTCGAGAACGTCGGGATCGTAGTCTTGCGAATAGACGGTGCCGTTGTTCCCCAGCAGCGTCAGTTCTTCTTTCGTGCGCGCAGATTGCTTGGACATCATCATCCTTTTCTCGGTACTGCGTATGTGGTTTGCGGATGCGGGGCTCTCGGTTGAGACGCCACCGCGGAGACGAAGCTGGCTAGTCGATGTTCGCGACCTCGTCGATCTTGTTGTACGACTCGACCGCGCCGAGGGCGTTCATGAGGCGCTCCTTGCTCGCGTAGAGCTGGTAGCCCTCGCACGGGAAGAAGAGCACGTACACCGGCTGGTCGTAGACGACGTCGGC
>CACZQA010000151.1 GCA_902783175.1 uncultured Coriobacteriaceae bacterium | reverse complement strand
CATGGGATGGGTTGTTGCAGGTCTGATCGCATCCGTTCCCATGTACATCTCGGGTGACTTCGACAACTACGTCGCCGCGCTCTTCGATGCGGTCTCCGCGCTCACCACGACCGGAGCCTCGCTCGCAACCGACGTCGACCACGTCGGCTACGCGCAGACCACCTGGCGTGCCGTGCTCACGCTCGTCGGTGGCCAGGCGGTCATCCTCGTCGCGATGCACCTCGGGTTTTTCGGCGAGGGCGGCAACATCACAGTCGCCAACAAGACCGGCGTCCACGATGAGCGAACCTACCGCCTGAAAGACACCGTCAAGTTCATCGTCCTCGTCGGGGCATTTTTCCTCGTCATCGGCACCGTCGGCGTTTGCATCATCTGCCTCACCTTGGGCATGAGCCTTCCCGATTCGGTCATGACGGGCTTCTGGCTCATCACCAACGCGCTCTCGACCAGCGGTTTCACTCCTCACAGCTCGAGTCTTGTCTACTATCACTCCGCAGCCCTGGATGCGTTCTTGCTCATCTTCATGCTCGCCGGGGCGCTCAACTTCGCCATCTTCGGCTACGCCCTGCGCGGCAAGCTCCGCCCGATGTTTCGCAACTCCGAGACGCGCACGTTCGCGATCTGGCTGCTCCTCCTCGTCGTCTTCGTCTCGTTTGCCCTCTCGCGCGACCAGGTATTCTCGAGCGCGACCGGGCTGTTCGTCAACGGAACGTTCATGACCATCTCCGCGGCGACGACGAGCGGTATGTGCACGATCTATCCCCAGCAGTTCGGGATCACCATCAGCGAAAGCGTCATCATCATCCTCGAGGTCGCCATGCTCGTCGGCGCGTGCTCCCACTCCACCGGCGGCGGCATCAAGGTTTTGCGCATCATGCAGGTGCTGCGCTGGATCGTCTACTCGATCCGCGTCCGCCTCATGCCACGCAACGCGCATGTGCGCGTCAATTACCAGCACTTCGGGCTGAAGCACCTGACCGCGCGCGACGCGACGTTCGCGATGACGATCTCCATCCTCTACATCGCGACGGCGGCGCTCGGCTCCATGCTCTTCATCGCGCACGGCGGCGATGCCATCAAGTCGGTTTACGAGGCGGCCTCGCTCGTCTCGAACACGGGCCTCACGGCGGGGATGCTGTCGTCGACCTCCCCGATCGACCTCACGCTCGTCGGCATCCTGCTCATGTGGGCAGGCCGCCTCGAGTTCATCGCCCTCATCGCCGCGTTCGTCGGCCTCATCATCTCGCTCGAGCCATCCAACATCCTCCGGGGACTCGGCAACGACGGGCTGGGCAAAAAGAAGCTGCGCAGCCGAGGGGGCAAGGCGTGGCGTCGCTGGAGGAACCAGAAGCGCCGTCGCAGCAAGGCCGGCAACGCGGAAAGGGCGACGCGCTGCGTTGGCGCAGCTGCCGCAATCGTCCTGTCTGCCGCGCTCGTCGGAGCGCCGGCTTCGTACGCGGTCGACGGGGGCGTGCAGATTCCCTCGCAAGGCGATGCGAGCATCGGGGCGCCGGCATCTGATGCCCCCGAGCCCTCGGGCTCCGACACGTACCGCTCCGTCGCGATCTCCGACCTGCTCTCTGCGACCGAGCGCCTCAACGGGCGCAGCGTCAAGTTTTCGGGCGAGGCGATCGGCGAGCCGATTGTGGCCGACGACGGGCACAAGTGGGTCAACGTCATGGCGGCGGACAAGTCGATGATCGGCGTTTACATGACGAACGAGCAGGCGACGGTGATCGAGCACTACGGCGCGTACCGCATGACGGGCGACACGGTCCTCGTCGAGGGCAGCTATCAGATTGCCTGCCCCGACCACAACGACGAGATCGGCGTCCACGCCGACGCGGTCACCGTCTCCGCCGAGGGCGCTTCCTACGAACGCTCGTGGTCGATGACGCTGTTCACGTGGGGCGTCGTCTTGGGCGGGGTCGGCTCTGTCCTGTTCGCGATCACCACGTTGCGGCGCGGCAAGCTGCGCAGGCGGCCGCGCGCGTGATTGGCGCTACAATAACTGGCATGCGAAAGGAGAGCTTTGAGGCAGAAGACCACACAGCAGGCTGCGGGGAAGCGCAGGCCCATTGTCGGGCTGTTGTCCGTTCTGGGCTCAGTCGTCGCGTTTCTGCTCTTCCTCGCACTCGTGACGGCGGGCATCCACTTCGCGATGCTATAGGCGAGCGCACGTGATCTACCGCCTGCACATACACGACTGGAGGGTCATCGCCCATTACCTGGGCATTCTGATCATGCTCGTCGCGGTGGCCATGGTGTTTTGCTTCGTGGTCGCGCTCGCACTGGGCGAGTACAAGACCGCGGTCGATTTTTTGCTGTCGATTGGCATCTCCGCCACGGTCGGAGCAGCGCTGATACTGTTTCGCTACGAGCACGGCTCGCTCGACTGGCGCCAGTCGCTGATCATCACCGGCCTGTGCTGGGTGATTCTCTCGCTGTTCGGTGCGCTGCCGCTTTCGATGTCGGGGCAGTACGCGAACTACCTCGACGCGATGTTCGACACGGTTTCGGCGTTCACGACCACGGGCATGTCGCTCGCGCTCGATACCGACCACATGGCCCTGAGCCTTGCGCTGTGGCGCGCAATCATGCACCTCATCGGCGGCATCGGCGTCGTCGTCATCGCGCTGGCGCTCGGCATCTTCGGCACAGGGGCGGCAGCCGCCTCGCTGTATCGCGCCGAAGCGCGCTCGGGGCAGGTCATGCCCGAGATCAGACAGACGTCGCGCTTCATCCTGCGGCTTGCGGCCGTCATCGTCGTCGTGGGAACGATCGCCTGCATGATTCCGCTGTTTCTCAACGGCTTCAGCGTGAGAAGCGCGCTCGTGAACGGTTTCATCGTGACGGCGTCGGCGTTTTCGACGGGCGGCATGAGCACACACTCGATGGGGCTGATGTACTACCATTCCTGGCCGCTCGAGGTCATCGCGCTCGTGCTCGCGATGCTGGGCTGCATCAACTTCGTGCTCTATGGCGATTTGTGGCGGGGGAGAACGAAGAACTTCTTCAAGGACATCGAGGTGCGCACGCTCGTCGTGTGGGTGACAGCACTCGTCGTGCTGATTGCTCTCGCGATCAAGGGCTCGTATTTCGAGGACCTTGGGGCGATGCTCAGGCGCACGCTGTTCGAGACGCTTTCCGGTGCGTTCAACCTCGGCTTTTCGACGATGTACACGGGGCAGATCCTATACGGGATGGGGTCGGGTGCCTTGTTCGTGATCATCTTGTCGATGATTATTTGCGGGTCGTCCTCGTCGGCGTCCGGTGGCATCAAGGCGTTTCGCGTCGGAATCGTCGCACGGTCGATTGCGCAGACGATTCGCGAGGTGCTCGCCCCCGACCGGGCGCGTCCACGCACGTTCTACTACCAGCAGGGCAAGAAGCTCGTGACCCCGGAGCTCGTGTCCTCGTCGATGATCATCTTGCTGCTCTATGTGGTCACGTACGTGGTGGGCGCCATTGTGGGCGTTGCGTGCGGCTACAATGCGCTGCCCGCGATTTTCGATTCTGTGAGCGCGGCATCGAACACGGGTCTTTCTTTGGGCGTGGCGTCGGCGGGCATGCCGCGTGTGCTCGAGGTCACGTTCATGCTCGAGATGTGGCTTGGACGTCTCGAGTTCGTCGCTATTTTCGCGATGATTGTCGAGCTGTTCGCGTTTGTGGTCCCCAGCAAGCGCATGCGCTGGAGGACGAAGAAGAAATGATCCCTTCGATAGCTCATGAGGGCGTTGCGCCCGCTGATTGCGCCGACGCTGCAGGGTCGGTTCTCCCTGGTCATTCGGGACATCAGCAGCCGTGGCGCTGCCGTGCGGGTCATGCGGGGTCGGTTCTCCCTGGTCATAGCGCAATGGCAGTGCTGCTCGTCATTTTGTGCGCGCTTGGGCTCGCATCGTGCCTGCTTCCCGCCTCGGCGCATGCAATCACCATCGATACGAGCGACGACGACATCGGAACTCTCGCTGACAGGTTCAGCACGCTCGATGACCTCTCGAACTCGAAGAACTCGGACGACGAGGTCGTCGTCAACACGCGCATCGCCGTGCTGGCATCTGTCAACCGGGCGCTCGACAAGACCGAGGTTCGCTTCACGGGGGAAGCGGTCGGCGAGGTCATCGACGCAGGCGCCGGCTACAAGTGGGTAAACGTCTGCGATAACGGGGGCAATTCGATCGGCGTGTACATGACCGACGAGCAGGCAGAACATGTCGTGAACTGCGGGGACTACAAGACGACCGGCACAGTCCTCGACATCACCGGCGCGTACTACATCTCGTGCGACGCGCATCAGGGCGCCCTCGATGTCCATGCGTCGCAGGTCAGCCTTGTGGATGCGGGCGGCGCGACGACTCATGAAGTCGATTTGGGGCGGCTTGTCGCCGGCGTCGTGCTCTGCGCTGTCGCCCTCGCTCTGGTTGCCGTTTTCGTCGTGCTTAGGGCACGTTCCGGAAGGAGAGGGAAGAGTTGATACCGTTCGAGCATCTGGGGGCAACCGGGCAGGTGAAGGCGGCGTTTCGTCGCGTGGGCAGAAAACTCGAGAAGCGGGGGCGGCGATGCGCCCTCGGGCGTGTGGTCTCTCTCGACCGCGGGTTTCCCCTGGTGCGCACAGAGTATGACGAGGAGCGTGCCGAGCTTTCGGCATCCATCAAGAAGAGCAACGATTCGATTGTCGCGGTGGGCGACTGGGTTGCGGTGGAGCGCCCCGACAGCCACGAGAAGGCGATAATCCACGCGGTGCTCCCCCGCACGACGGAGCTTGCCCGCGTAAAGCGGGTGGGAAGAGAAAAGCAGCTGAGACGCCAAGTGCTCGCCGCGAATGTGGACACGGTCTTTATCTGTCAGTCGCTCACCGGCATCGGCCTCGACCGGAGGCTGTTGATTCGGCAGATGGCGGCCGTCATGGGGTGCGGCGCGAAGGCTGTGTTCGTGCTGACGAAAAGCGATCTTGTCTCGAGGGAGGTCGTTGACGGGGCGATGGGCGAAATAGCCGCTGTGGCTCCGGATATTCCGTTGTTGGTGATATCGAAGCACGACTCAGACTCGGTGGGCCGGGTGCGCGAGCTCATTGTGCCGGGGACGACGAGCCTGCTGTTGGGTGAGAGCGGTGTCGGCAAATCTTCGCTGGTGAATGCGCTGCTGGGGAGTGAGGCGGCCGATGTCGGATGCGTCCGTGAATCCGATGACCGGGGCCGCCACACGACGGTCGCGCGACGGATGCTCGAGGTTCCGGGGGCGGGGCTGATTATCGACGCGCCGGGGTTGAGAACCCTGCAGATACTGGACATGGACGCGAGTCTGAAACGGGCGTTTCCGGATATCGCGAATGCGGCGGGTGCCTGCAAGTTCAGGGATTGCTCGCACAACGACGAGCCGGGCTGCGCCGTGCGCGAGGAAGTCCCCGCGGCAAGGCTCGCTGCCTGGCACTACCTGAAAGAGTCCGACTGGCGTTCATGACGGCGGCTGCCGGCGACGGCGCGACGCGCCTCGCTGCGGGGTCCTCGCCACGGGGTCGGTTCGCCACGGGGTCGGTTCTCAATGGCTCTGATATCAGACGCCTTCTACTATCGGGACCACTGAGAACCGACCCCATACGCTTGCTGACCCCCGCGCGCCCTAGCCTCCAATCCCCCCGCTCTTCTCGCAACTCGTGGTATTCTGAATCTTGTACCTCGCATGCGAATAAATTGTTGCAGGAGTTCGAATCTCATGAGCAAGAGCGGAAATCTGACGATAGTTGTACAGGCGGGCGGCGAGTCGCGCCGTATGGGCCGCAGCAAGGCAACCATTCCCTTTCTCGGGGAACCGCTGATCTGGCGCAGCATCAATCGCCTCCTCCCGCTCGCCGACGAGTTCATCATCACCACGAACGAGCCGCAGAACCTCGATTTTCTCAGCGATCTGGTCGATCTTGGAAAAATTCGCCTGGTCACCGACGCATATGAGAAGCGAGGCGCGCTCCGCGGCGTCTACACCGCGATCAACGCCGCGTCCAAGGACTATGTCGCGCTCGTCGCCTGCGACATGATCTTCCCCTCGCGCAACCTCATCGCAGCAGAGCTCGATGCGCTCATGGAGACGGGCGCTGACATCGCCGTTCCGCGCACGCAGTTCGGATACGAGCCCTTCCATGGGGTGTACCGCCGCACGACGTGTCTGCCGGTCGTCTATGAAGCCGCCGAGGCGGGCGAAATCAAGGCGACGGGCTGGTTCGACAAGATGCAGACCATCGACTTCACGAGCGAGAAGGTCGCCAAAGCGGAACCCCGCGGCGGTTGCTTCATCAACGTGAACACGCCCGAGGAACTCGCCTCTGCAGAGCGCAAGATTATCGAGGGCGGCTACCACGAGCGCGAAATGTTCGGCGGGACGCCGGCCCCCTCTTCACGCGGTTAAGCCCGTTCATCTGCGCAGACGTTCACAACAACAGCTCGATTACGCATTCGGCTTCTCCTAAAATGCGCGGGTATTCTTGCCTGCGAATTCATTAACTAACTTTTCGGGGGAGCCCCATGTTTCTTGACGCACTACTCGACGCGTGCCTCGACACGCTCAAGGTGTTTCCGTTTCTGCTCGTCACGTACCTCTTCATGGAGTGGCTCGAGCATGGTGCGGGCAAAAAGTTCGAGCGTGCCATCGCGAAGGGCGGGCGCGTGGGCCCGCTCATTGGCGCGTTGCTCGGCGTCATCCCGCAGTGCGGATTTTCCGGTGCGGCGGCGACGCTGTACGCCGGGCGCGTGGTGACTCTGGGAACGCTCATCGCGGTTTTTGCTTCGACGAGCGACGAGATGATTCCAATCATGCTCTCCGAGGCAGCTCCCCCTGCTCTCATCGGCGGAATTCTGCTTGTAAAAGTCATCACGGGTATTGTCTGCGGCCTTGCGCTCGACTTCGTGCTAACGAAGACGGGGCGCTTGCACACGGGCCTG
>CACZQA010000150.1 GCA_902783175.1 uncultured Coriobacteriaceae bacterium | reverse complement strand
CGACCGCTATTTTGGCTACGGCATCGACGAGCCCGTCGAGCGCAAAGACGACCTCGCGGTCTTCGAGCAGGCACGTGGCTGGCTCGATCGCTACTTTGCCGGAGACGCCCCCGACCCGCGGGAATTGCCGCTTTCCGCGCGTGCGACGGCATTCCAGCAGCAGGTGCGCGAGGCGATGCTCGACATCCCGTACGGTCAGACTACCACGTACGGCGCCATCGCCAAACGCATCGAGCAAAAGACGGGCAAGCGCCAGTCCGCGCGTGCCGTGGGCGGGGCCGTCGGCCACAACCCGCTGTGCCTCATCGTCCCTTGCCATCGTGTGGTCGGCAGCAACGGCAGCCTTACCGGGTTCGGCGGCGGCATCGACATGAAGATCAAGCTCCTCGAGCACGAGCACGCCATGAAGGACTCGTTCAAGCGCCCGAAGAAGGGGACCGCCCTCGAGGGAACTCCAGAAGCCGCGCGCGCCTGGCACGACGCGTACGAAGAGAAGCGCGACTGACATGACGCGTTACTTCGAATACGGTGAAGAAGAGGTCAGCTACCTCAAAAGCAAGGACAAGCGCCTCGCCGCGGCGATCGACGCATGCGGCCATGTCAACCGCGAGATGGAGGAAGGCGACCTGTTCAGCGGCATCGTCCACCACATCATCGGCCAACAGGTCTCGTCTGCGGCGCAGCTGACCGTCTGGAAACGCCTGCAGGAAAGCCTCGGCGATGTCACGCCCGCGGCAATTTGCGCCGCGAGCGCAGAACAGCTGCAGTCGTGCGGCACGACCTTCAAGAAGGTCGACTATATCAAGGGCGTCGCGCAGAAGGTGGAGTCGGGAGAATTCGACCTCGACGCCGTCTCGCGCATGAGCGATCCCGATGCCATCGCGGCTCTGAGCTCGCTCGACGGCGTCGGCACCTGGACCGCCGAGATGCTGCTGCTGTTCAACTTGGGCCGCCCCGACATCCTGAGCTTCGGCGACCTCGCCATCCAGCGCGGCATGCGCATGGTCTACCACCACCGCAAGATCACGCGCGAGATGTTCGAACGCTACCGCCGCCGCTACAGCCCGTACGGGAGCGTGGCAAGCATCTACCTGTGGGCGATCTCCCACATGGACGTGCCCGGCTACAGCCGCGACTACGCGCCGATGACCGATGCGCAGAAGAAGGCCGCGCGCAAGAAGCGCTCACGTGAGGCGGCAGCTTTCCGCGGCCAAGGCCGCTGAAGGGCTCACGAGCCGCTGCGCAGCGCCAAGACGATGAGCGCGAGCGCTGCTGCCTCGATAGCGAGCACGCACACGATGAGCAGGGGCACCGAGATGGTGTAGAGCACACCTGCCACGACGCCGCCAAGCAGGCTGCCGATGCCGACGCTCACGGAGAAGAACCCGTAGGCGGTGGCCCGGTGCGCAGTCGGGACGATGTCTGCGACGGCGGCGCGCATCGTCGACTCCTGGATGCCCAGGCTCACACCCCACAGCATGATGCCGACGATGACGAGGGCAAGGCTCTGCGCGTACGCGAAGAGCGGGATCAATGCGCACACGACGGGCAGGCACAGCAGCACCCGCGTCCCCAGCTTGTCGTAGAGCACGCCCGTGAGCGCGGCAAACGCGCCGTCGACTGCCATGGCGATGGCGTAGATCGCGGGCACGAACGCATCATCGGCAAGGCCCGTCGACACGAGGTGAAACGAGATGACCCCAAAGGTCGCGACGCCGACGAGCATGGTCGCGCATCCCGCGCAGTACAGCCAGAAGACGCGGGGCAGGGCGCTGCGCTTTTTCGGACGCCCCGCTGCCGAGTATCCGGGTTCCTGGCTGGCGACGGCAGCTTCGACGTGCTCGTACACAGATGGTTGGGGGACGCGGTGCCGCAGTACCAGCAGCACGCCGATGGCGGCCAGTCCGGGGATGATGAGCACGCCGAGCGCCACGCGGTAGTCTCCGGCGGTGGCCCCGAGCAGAAGCGATACCGCCACCGGGCCGCCGATGGCCCCAATCTGGTCCATCACCTCGTGAAGCGCGAAGCCCTTGCCCCTGCCGACGGCAGCGGCGGCGTGCGAGATCATCGTGTCGCGCGAGGGAGTGCGCAGCGATTTGCCGAGGCGCTCGACGATCACGAGCGCGGATACGCCCACGAGGCTGCCGACAAAGCCCATGGCGGGCACGGCGAGCGCGGTCGTGGCGTACCCGCCGATCGCGAAGGCCCAGTAGCGGCCCGAGCGGTCCGCGAGCGGCCCTGAGAACAGGCGCCCGCCGAGTGCCGTGGCCTCCCCGAGCCCCGAGACGATGCCGATAACGAGCGCGTTTGCCCCGAGCGAGGCCAAAAGCGGCCCTTGCACCGCGAGCGCGCCCTGGTAGACGACGTCCATCAGCATGCTGACGACGCCAAAGGAGACGATGAAGGCGTACGGCCTCACCGAATTGGTATCTGGACGATTCATCCTGCGCTCCGCATCCGTAATGACATCCCTAACGCGTACGACAAATGTCAGTTCCATTCTAGTAGGTCCACGGGCCACCGGCAGCACTGCCCGAAGCTTCGGGCCCACAATAGGTGCATGGTGCATTCTCGAGCCCCGCATCGTGTCATCCGCGCTGTCGCACGTGATTTGCTACACTCTCCCCACATGATTTCAGTTTGAGAGGGGGGTATGCGTTGAGCGCAGCAGAGCAAAAGAGAATCGCGTACACGAATGGCACGATCCTCGACGGCACGAAGGATATGGAGCCACTTGAGGGCATGGTGCTCGTCACGGCGGGCAACACGATCGAGGCGATTGTGCCCGAGTCTGAAAAGAGCGCCTGCGCGGGGTGCGAGGTACACGACCTCGAAGGCGGCTACCTCATGCCCGGCCTCATCAATATGCACGTGCACCTGGCCGGAAACGGCAAGCCCCAGAAAAAGCAGCGCGACAACGAGGCGCTCGTCAAGAAGATCATGTCCAACGGGCTGTCGCGTGCCATCGCGTACCGCATGGTCAGAAGCTTCGCGCAGACCGAGCTCATGAGCGGCGTCACCACGGTGCGCGCCGTGGGCGGCCTGTCTGACTTCGACTCGCGCTGCCGCGACCAGATCGTGGCGGGGGACTTCCTCGGCCCGCGCATCCTCGCGGCCAACGAGGCGATCTCGGTGCCGGGCGGCCACATGGCAGGCTCGGTCGCCATCGCGGCGGTCTCCATCGACGAGGCGCTCGCCCAGGTCGAGCGTGCGCGCGAGCAAAACGTCGACCTCATCAAGCTCATGATCACAGGCGGTGTGCTCGACGGCAAGGAGAAGGGCGAGGCGGGCGTGTTGCGCATGAGCCCGGAGATGGTGAAGGCAGTGTGCGACCGCGCCCATGAGCTCGGCTTTTCCGTGGCGGCACACGTCGAGGGCACCGAGGGGCTCAAGGTCGCCCTCGAAAACGGCGTCGACTCGATCGAGCACGGCGCCACGCCTGACGAGCACATCATCGAGCTGTTCAAGCAGCGGGATGCTGCGCTGTGCACGACGCTTTCTCCGGTACTGCCCTTCGTCATGCTCGACCGTTTCGTCTCGCATGCCTCGGAAGTGGAGCAGTACAACGCGAGCCTTGTCTTCGAGGGCATCGCGGCGTGTTCAAAGGCTGCACTTGCAGCGGGCGTGCCGGTGGCACTCGGAAACGACGTCGGCTGCCCGTGGATCACGCAGTACGATTTCTGGCGCGAGCTCGTCTACTTCTGCAAGTTCATCGGCGTCTCCGAGGCGTTTGCGCTTCACAGCGCGACGCTGGTCAACGCGCAGGTGGCAGGCATCGGCGAGCTGACGGGATCTCTCGAGGTGGGCAAGCGCGCCGACATGATCGTGACCGCGAAAAATCCGCTCGAGGACCTCAGCACGCTCCGCACCGTCAAACACGTCGTGTGCGATGGCGTTTTCATCGCGCGGCCGCATGTCAAACGCAACGCCGTGGTGGATAGAGAGCTCGACAAGTTCTTGTAGATTGACGTGTCCGAATACAATTTTCGTGACTGGCACGGGCATCAAGAAAGTTCGTTTGGCGAATAAAACTGTGAATAAGAGAATTATTAGCCGTATTGTCATATTCCGACGAGTCTGCTAAGCGTATGCTGAATCTGAAAAATGGATAACCTGGCTCATGCTGCGCTGTGTTTTTCCGCATGGTAGCTGTGGCGTTCGAATACTTGGGACGTGATGCATATGGTCAGAACGAAACGCAGATTCAGGTTCGGCGTTCTCGGCACCTTGCTT
>CACZQA010000149.1 GCA_902783175.1 uncultured Coriobacteriaceae bacterium | reverse complement strand
GCGCGCTCGCCATGTCCACGCCCGCGCCGCGCAAAAGCTCGATGGGGGGCTTGCTCGAGCCGCCCTTCAGAAATCCCAGGTAGTCTTCGACGGCGGAAGCGCCTTCGTCGAGGATGCGGTTTGACAGCGCGATTGCCGCGGCAAAGCCGGTCGCGTACTGGTACACATAGTATTGGTAGTAGAAGTGCGGGATGCGCGCCCACTCGAGCGCGATCTCGTCGTCGACGACGATGTCGGGACCAAAGTACAGCTCGTTGAGCTGCCTGTACTTCTCGCACAGCGCGTCCGCCGTGATGCCCTCGCCACGGGCGGCCATCTCGTTTACCTCGAGCTCGAACTCCGCGAACATCGTCTGCCGGTACATCGTGCCGCGGAACTGCTCGAGGAAGTGGTTGAGGATGTACGCGCGGCGCTTGGGATCGGTCTCGGTCTTGAGCAGGTAGCGCGTGAGCAGCGCCTCGTTGCAGGTCGAGGCGACCTCGGCGACAAAGATGACGTAGTCGGAGTACACGGGCGGCTGGTTGTGCGACGACAGGTAGGTGTGGATGGAGTGCCCCATCTCGTGGATGAGGGTGTACACGTCGTCGAGCTTGCCCTGGAAGTTGAGCAGGATGACCGGGTGCATGCCGTAGCCGCCGGCAGAGTAGCCGCCGCTGCGCTTGCCCGGCGTCTCGTACACGTCGATCCAACGCTCGGTGAGCCCCTTGCGCACGAGCGCGAGATAATCCTCTCCCATGGGCTCGAGCGCCTTCAAGATGAGCTCGCAGGCCTGCTCGTAGGTGAAGTCCATCTCGACGTCTTCCACGAGGGGCACGTACAGGTCGTAGAAGTGCAGCTCGTCGACGCCGAGCGCCTCTTTGCGCATCTTCACGTAGCGGTGCATGGCGGGCAGGTTCTTGTGCACGGTGGAGATGAGGTTGGTGTAGACCTCGGTCGGCACCTCGGTGTGGTCGAGGCAGTACTCGAGGGCGCTGCCGTATTTGCGCACGTCGGTGTAGAACTTGAGCTGCTTTGCCTGCGCGGCGAGCGTCGCGGCAAAGGTGTTGCGGAACTGCCCGTAGGTGCCATACACGCTCTTGAAGGCGGACATGCGCAGCGCGCGGTCGGAAGACATCATGAGCGGGATGTAGCTGCCGTGCGTGACCGGGTGGGCGTTGCTCTGCGCGTCGTGCGCATCAGGGAAGCTCAAGTCGGCGTCGTTGAGCAGCGAGAAGATTTCTTCCGGGGCGGATGCCATCTCGCCGGCGCGGGCGAGGATGGCTTCCTCGGCATGGGACAAGACGTGCTCCCTCATGCGGAACAGCTGGTCGAGCGAGCGGCGGTAGAGCTCGAGGCCCGGCTCGTCGGCGTAGAACTGCTCCATCTGCGCGTCGCTCAGCTCCAAGATCTCGGACGAGAACCATGCCCCGGCGCTCGCGAGCTGAGTGTAGAGTGTCATGACCTGCGAGGAGTACGCCTGGTACTTGGAGTCGCGCGTGTCCTCGTCGCTCTTGCGCTGCGACCAGTTGACGAGCTTGCTCATCTCGAGGTCGACCTGCGTGTCGAGCTGCAGGAACGTGAGCAGCCGCGCGGCGGATTTTGAGACGCTGCCCTGGTAGGCGGCGATTTGCTCGGGATATGCCTGCGCGCGCTCGAGCGCCGCCTCGAACGCGGCATCGTCTGCAAACATGTCGGTGAGGTCCCAAAGGTACTTTTCGTCGATTTCCGTGCGAGAGTTGTAGGCCATGGCGGTGCTCCTCGTGTCTTTTCGCAGCGCGCGTATGCGCGCGGTTTCTTGTGTCTGCACGGGATTATAGAATGTCCCCGAGACGCGCTTTTTCAAGAAACGGGAGCGTTGCTTTTTAGTTGCTGTAAGATGGGGCAATTATGAATAACAAACCTATTGGCATCTTCGATTCTGGCTTTGGCGGGCTCACGGTGGCACGTGCGATCCACGAGCGCCTGCCCCAAGAATCCCTCATCTTCTTTGGCGACACCGAGCGCTGCCCGTACGGTACGCGCGACCTGCGCGAGGTCCGCGGCTTTGTCCGGCAGATCTGCACCTGGCTTTCCGAGAAGGACGTCAAGATGATCGTCATCGCCTGCAACACCGCCACGGCGGCGGGCCTGGCGCTTGCCCAGATGGAGTTCGACGTGCCCGTGGTGGGCGTCGTCGAGCCCGGCGCGCGCGGGGCGGTCCGCATGACGCGCAACCGCAAGGTCGGCGTCATCGCCACCCAGGCGACGGTCGACTCGGCCATCTACGCCGACACCATCCGCACGCTCGATGCGGGCGTGACCGTGTACTCGTCGGCGGCTCCGCGCTTCGTCGAGATCGTGGAGGACGGTCTGCGCAAGTCCAACAGCCCCATCGAGCGCCTCACCGCCGAGGCAAGCGACGTCTACCTGCGCCCCGCGTTCCAGGAGATCGCGCGTGACTACCTCGACCCGATCAAGAAGGCGGGCGTCGACACGCTCGTGCTGGGCTGCACGCACTACCCGGTGCTTGAGCCGCTCATCCAGCAGGCGGTGGGCGAGAACGTATCGATCATCTCGTCGTCGGACGAGACCGCCAAAGAGGTCGTGGAGACGCTCACCTACCGCGGGCACCTGTGCGACGGCAGCATCCCGCCGCATAACAGCTTCAACACGACGGGGCGCGACCTCGACGAGTTCCGCCAGATTGGCGGGCACATCTTCGGCGAGCCCATCGAAGACCTCAGCTACGTCGACATCGACACGCTGTAACGCCGCACGTCGCCGGGTATGCCCCGGCGTGCGAGAACAGGAAGGTATCCCATGACAGTAAACATCGGACTCGGCCGCTCCTACGGGCGCACGCCCGACCAGAAGCGCCCGACCAAGATCACGCGAAACTACATCGAGAACGCCGCCGGCTCGTGTCTCATCGAGACCGGGCGCACCAAGGTGATCTGCGCCGTCACCATCGAGGAGCGCGTGCAGAGCTGGCGCAAGGGCAGCAACCTGGGGTGGGTCACCGCCGAATACGCGATGCTGCCAGCTTCGACCGCCAAGCGCTCGGCGCGCGAGTACAAGGGCCGCAAGGGCCGCAGCATGGAGATCGAACGCCTCATCGGGCGCAGCCTGCGCACGGTCGTTGACATGTCCGGACTGGGCGGCGAGGTCACGTTCCACGTGGACTGCGATGTCCTGCAGGCAGACGGCGGCACGCGCACGGCATCGATCACGGGCGCGTGGGTGGCGCTGCACGACGCCATCGAGATGTGGAAGGGCGCCGGCAAGATCCAGGGCAACCCGCTTTTGGACCAGGTCGCGGCCATCAGCGTCGGCATGGTGGACGGCAGGCTGCTGCTCGATCTCGACTATCAGGAAGACTCGCACGCCGAGGTGGACCTCAACCTCGTCATGAACGGGCGCGGCGAGATCATCGAGATCCAGGGCACGGGCGAGCAGACGCCGTTCTCGCGCGAGAAGCTCAACAGGATGCTCGACATGGCAGAAGGCGGAATCAGGGAGCTGCTCGAGGAGCAGCGCAGGGCCATCGAGGAGTAGGCATGGCTGCAAAGAAGGTCGTCATCGCAACAAACAACGCGCACAAGCTCGAGGAGATTTCCCGCATCCTTGCCCCGCTGAGCTGGGAGTTCGTGAGCCTCGGCTCGTGCGGGCAGTTCCCGGAGCCGGTGGAGGACGCCGACACGTTCGAGGGCAACGCTCGCATCAAGGCGCTTGCCGCGCTCGAGAACACGGGGCTGCCGGCGCTCGCCGACGACAGCGGGCTCGAGGTGGACGCGCTCGACGGGCGCCCCGGGGTGTACTCGAGCCGCTACGCGGGCGAGGACGCGACCGACGAGGAGAACAACGACAAGCTGCTCGGCGAGCTCGCGGACGTGCCGGACGACAAGCGCACGGCGCGCTTCGTGTCCACG
>CACZQA010000148.1 GCA_902783175.1 uncultured Coriobacteriaceae bacterium | reverse complement strand
CGAGGCCTGTCGCGAGCCCGCCGGGCCGGGCGTGCGGCGTGTTTGCAGGACCAGCCATCGGGCTGCCCGTCTCCGACGGCTCGATACAAACACTGCGAGGGGGGAATCGAAAACCCCGATTTCGAGGAATCGGGGGGAAATCGGGGGGAGTGTTAGAGAGCGCGTCCCGAAAGAACCGAGAGAATGAAATAGAAAAATCGAATCTGAACTGGGATTACGGCTTGACAGACGAAAGTGGCGAGACGTCCCGATAATGGAAACGCCAGTTCATAATCCGGAGGTCGTAGGTTCGAATCCGGCCCCCACAACCAAAAGCTCAAAGCCCTGGCCTGGAAACCAGCCCAGGGCTTTTCGTTGCGGGGGGATTTCTCGGTCTGCGAGCTCTCAAGACCATGTTGGAATTGATGGTTGACATGTAGGTTAGGTTGAGCTAACTTTCGGTGAAAACAGTGTTATCACGATGAAACGAGCCCACAGGAGCGACATGGCAGCCTTCGACGAAACGATCGACCCGAAGATCAGAGAGAGCGCGATGGAGGAGTTCCTCGAAAAGGGCTTCATAAACGCATCCTTGCGGAAGATTTGCGCGAAGGCCGGCGTCACCACAGGTGCGCTGTACAAGCGCTACGGCAGCAAAGAGGACCTCTTCCAAGCTCTCGTGCAGGCGGCCATAGATGACATCGACGCGGTTGTCGCATCCAAGAGCGTCGATTACTCCCTCGTGACGGACGAGCAGCTCTACGACATGTGGACGCTGACCGAAGGGTATTTGGATTGGTGGTTCGAGTTCATGATCGACCGCAAAGACAGCTTTACGCTGCTCGTCAAATGCTCGGAGGGAACACAGTACCAAGACTTTCAGCACGAGCTGGTGGAGAAGGTCTGCCGGGAAACATACAAGTGCTATCGCGTTGCCGCCGATCGCGGTTTGGCGAGGGACGATATCACCTCACGGGAGCTGCACGTGCTCACGACGGCATTTTGGAGCACGATGTTCGAACCCCTTGTCCACGACTTCACCGATGAGGAGATTCGGCTCCATTGCCAGCTTACCATCCAGTTCATCGACTGGCACCGCGCGCTGGGTTTCCATGATCGAAAGGCCTGATGGACTTCTTTTTTTGATTATGAGTTAGCTTTTCCTAACTAATGAGGAGGTCGAATGTTCGACAAGGTCCGACCATACATGGAAGGATACATGGGCTATACGTACAAGGCGATTGCATGCGTCTGCGTCGCCATCGTCCTGAGCGTCATCCCGTACTTCTTCCTGTACCAAATCCTGGCCCCGCTGATAGCGGGCCAGACGTTGAAGTCTGGCCATGTGCTGCTGCTCGTGGCGTGCGCGGCGATATGCCTGGCAGGCAACGCGCTGCTGTACGTGAAGGGACTCGAATACTCCCACATGTGCGCCTACAACACGCTGAGGAACATCCGCACCGCTTTGCAACAGAAGCTGGAGGTGCAACCGCTCGGCACCATCCGTGAGCTGGGCAACGGGCGCATCAAGAAGATGTTCACCGACGACATCGAAACCATCGAGATCCTGCTCGCGCACGCCATCCCCGAGGGAATCGGGAACCTGCTGGTCCCGACCATCGTGATCGTCGCCATGTTCTTCGTGGACTGGAAGCTTGCGCTCTTGTGCATCGCCTCCCTGCCGTTGGGGCTGCTGGCCATGGGCATGATGTACAAGGCAGGCATGAGGCGCATGGAAACCTACTACGGTGCCGCCGCCAAGATGAACAACACCATCATCGAGTACATCAACGGCATGGAAGTCCTGAAGGTGTTCAACCGCGACGGCGAAAGCTACCGGCGTTTCGAAGGGGATATCACGAGCTATCGCGATTTCACCTTGGCATGGTACAAGGTCTGTTGGCCTTGGATGGCGCTGTATTCCAGCATCATACCCTGCGTGGCGCTGTTCACCATCCCCTTCGGCGCCTGGTTCGTCCTGCAGGGTTGGAGCAGCTTGGCCGACCTCATCCTGGTCATCTGCATGTCGCTCGCCGTCGGTGAACCTCTTCTGAAGGCCATGAGCTTCGGCGGCAAGTTCCCGCAACTGAACTACAAGATCGACGAGCTGGAACGACTCATCGAGCACCCGGCGCTGAAGCAATCGGAACGCGGTTTCGAGGGTGACGGCCACGGCATCTGCTTCGAGGACGTGCGCTTCACCTACAAGGACGCCGAGGTCATCCACGGCATCGAGCTGAAGCTTGAAGAGGGCACCATGACCGCGCTCGTCGGCGAATCGGGCAGCGGCAAGTCCACCTTGGCAAAACTGCTGGTGCACTTCTACGACTTGGACAGCGGGCGCATCACGCTGGGCGGGCAGGACCTGACCGACATGCGGATCGAGGCACTCAACGACCAGATCTCGTATGTATCGCAGGAGCAGTTCCTGTTCAACACGAGCCTGTACGAGAACATCCTCATCGGACGCCCCGACGCTAGCCGCGAGGATGTCATCGAGGCTGCTCGCCGGGCGCAGTGTGACGAGTTCCTCGCCCGCTTCCCGCAGGGAATCGACACGCCCGCTGGTGACGGCGGCAAGATGCTCTCCGGTGGCGAGCGGCAGCGCATATCCCTTGCGCGCGCCCTGCTGAAGGACGCGCCGGTCATCGTGCTCGACGAGGCGACCGCTTTCATCGACCCCGAGAACGAGGAGAAGATGAATGCCGCCATCTCCGAGATCATAGAGGGCAAGACGGTTCTGGTCATCGCCCACCGACTGCACACCGTCACCGGGGCGGACAAGATCGTCGTGCTCAAAGACGGCACCGTCGAGGCGCAGGGCACGCACGAGGAGCTGCTCGGAAGCTCCAATGAATACCGGCGCCTGTGGGCGGCGGCACAGGAGAGCGCCGCTTGGGAGGTGGGGGCATGATCGCATTCATCGGCAGGATCCTGAGGGTCGCGCACGATTACCGTGGGAGGATCTATGTGACGGCGGCGTGCTCGTTCCTGAAGGCGTTCCTGGGCAAAGCTCCCATCGTCGTGACCTTCTTCCTGGCTGTGGGCTTCCTTGACGGCTCCATCACAGAGGCGAGCTGTCTGTGGGCGGGATTGGCGCTCGTGACCTGCATCGTGTTGCAATGCGTGTTCCAGAACATCGCCGACCGGCTCCAGTCCGCAGCCGGCTTCGAGATCTTCGCGGACATGCGCCTTGGCCTGGGCGAACGCCTCCGCAAGATGCCGATGGGCTTCTTCACGGAGGGCAACATCGGTCGCATCAGCTCGGTGCTCTCCACCGACATGAATTTCATCGAGGAGAACCTGATGATGGTTCTCGCCGACTTGATGAGCTACGTGTTCTCCGCCACGGTCTTCATCCTGTTCATGCTCGCATTCGATTGGAGGCTCGGCCTTCTGTGCCTGCTCGTCGCCGGCATCGTGTTCGGCATCGGCGAAGCCATGAAGAAGAACACGCTGATGCACTCCAACGAGCGCCAGGAGGCGAGCCAACAACTCACCGAGGCCATCATCGACTTCACCGAGGGCATGGGCATCATCAAGACCTACAGCATGCTGGGGGAGAAGTCCAAGGAGCTCACGGACGCCTTCCAGGTATCCTGCGACAAGAACCTCAGCTTCGAGTTCGATTTCGCTCCCTGGGCGAAGGCGCTCAACCTGGCCTGCGGGCTCGGCAGCGCTGCGATGCTTGGCGCCATGTGGCTGCTGTACCAAAGCGGGTCGTTGTCGCTTGCCTTCTTCATCGGCATGTTGCTGTTCGTGTTCGAGCTGTTCGGTCCGCTCAAGGCGTTCTACGGACAGGTTGCACGGCTCACCGTGATGGACGCCTGCCTCGACCGCATCGAGGCGATCTTCGCCGAACCGGAGCTTGCCGACGATGGCGACGGGCTTATTCCCGCAGATGGCGTGCCGGAGATCGAGTTCGACGACGTCAGCTTCGCCTACGGAGCCGAAGACGTCCTGCATGACATCAGCTTCACGGTGCCGAGGAACACCATGACGGCGCTCGTCGGCCCCTCCGGTGGGGGCAAATCCACCATCGCGAGCCTGCTCGCCCGTTTCTGGGACGTGCGGGAAGGCAGCGTGAGGCTGCGCGGTCAGGACATTCGCGAGGTACCGCTTTCCCAGGTGATGGACAGTATCAGCATGGTGTTCCAGCGGGTCTACCTGTTCCAGGACACGGTATACAACAACATCGCTATGGGTCGCACGGACGCGACGAAGGAAGAAGTATACGAGGCCGCGCGGAAAGCCCGCTGCTACGACTTCATCATGGAGCTGCCGCAGGGTTTCGACACGGTGATCGGCGAGGGCGGGGCGTCGCTTTCCGGTGGCGAGCAGCAGCGCATCTCCATCGCACGCTGCATCCTCAAGGACGCCCCCATCGTCATTCTGGACGAAGCCACCGCCAGTGTGGATGCCGATAACGAAAGCCACATCCAGGCAGCGATTTCGGAACTTGTGAAAGACAAAACCGTGCTGGTCATCGCCCATCGGCTGCATACGATTGCCGGTGCCGACCAGATCCTCGTGGTGAGTGACGGGCGCATCGTCGAACGTGGCAGCCACGAAACGCTCATGGCCCAAAGCGGCGTTTACGCCGACATGGTTCGGAAAAAGGCTTCCATGCGAAGCTTCATGGATAAGTAAACGAAAGGGAAAACCATGAACGAAAGCAACAAACTTACCATAAAAGACCTTATCAACATCGGCGTGTTCACCGCGCTCTACTTCGTGGTGTTCTTCGTCGTCAGCTTTGTGGGCTACGTTCCCATCCTGATGGTCCTTCTGCCCTTCATCTGCCCCATCGTCGCGGGGATCCCGTACATGCTCTTTCTCACGAGGGTGAGGAAGTTCGGCATGGTGCTCATCATGGCGCTCATCCTGGGCCTGTTGGAGCTGGTGATGGGGCGCCCCTGGCCGGTGGTGCTTATTGCAATCGCCGCCGGGCTGTGCGCCGAGCTGATCCTGAAGGCAGGCCAGTACAAGAGCGTGAAGTCCTGCGTCCTGTCCTCTGGTGTCTTCTCCCTATGGATGATCGGCATGGCGCTGCCGCTGTTCTTCGGCTATCGCGACAGCTACCTCGCGGGCCTCGTCAGTGGATACGGCCAGGCCTATGTGGACACGTTGGCCAGCCTCACACCGGATTGGGCATTTTTCGCGCTGATTGCGCTGTGCTTCGTCGGCGGCATCATCGGTGGTCTTGTGGGCTCGGCGGTTCTGAAGAAGCATTTCAAGAAGGCGGGTATGGCCTGATATGCAGGCACAGGTAGACACGTTTCGCATTACTGGCGAGCGCTCGATTCTGGACCCAAGAGTCGGGATGCTCGCCATCCTGACCGTGAGCGCGGTGATGATCGGTGGCAGCATCACCGGCATCGACTTTTGGCTGCGCCTGGTCTGTTGCGTGCTGCCGCTGCTGGGCCTTGTGGCGCTTCGCCGCTGGCGGTTCGCGGTGGTCTACGCAGCGCTTTATGCCTTCGCGCTCATGATGGAGGGTGCCGTCTTCCAGCTGACCAGCGGCGCATTCAACATGGTCGTCATGATCCTGGGCGGTCTCATCTCCCGGTTCTTCGCACCTGTCGTGATGGGATACTGCGTGATGCAGAGCACGACCGTCGCGGAGTTCATCGCCGCCATGGAACGGATGCACGTCCCCTCCGCGGTGACGATTCCCTTGTCGGTCATGTTCCGCTTCTTCCCGACGATTGCCGAGGAGAATGGCGCCATAACCGAGGCCATGAGGATGCGGCAGGTCTCGGGCATGCGTCGGGGGCTGGTGAAGCGCATGGAGTACGAGCTGGTGCCGGTCATGATGAGCACCGTCCGCATCTCCGATGAGCTCTCGCAGGCGGCGCTGACCAAAGGGCTTGGCGGCGACACAAGGCGCACGCACATCTGCGAAGTCGGTTTCCGAGCGCGTGACTACGTTTTGCTGGTGCTGCTTTCGGCGGTGCTCGTCCTGTTTGTGGTGACCTGACATGATCGAGCTCAAAGATGTCTCATATGCCTACCGCGTGACCGATGCGGATGGGAACGTTCAGATGCGTCCAGCTCTGAAGAAGACAAGCCTGTCCATTCGGGCTGGCGAGTTCGTCGTGCTTACCGGCGGGTCCGGGTGCGGGAAGACGACCGTCTGCCGCCTGCTCAACGGGCTGATTCCCCATTACTTCGAGGGGGAGCTTGAAGGTGAGGTTCTGCTGGACGGCGCGAACGTTGCCGCACAGCCCATCTACGAGACGGCCAAGCGCGTGGGAAGCGTCTTCCAGAACCCCCGTAGCCAGTTCTTCAACGTGGATACCACAAGCGAGCTCGCCTTCGCCGCGGAGAACCAGGGGCGCGACCCGGAGCGTATCAGGCGCGATATCGCCGTCGCAGCCGAACGGCTCGGCCTGGAGCCGCTGTTGAGGCGAAGCATGTTCGCCCTGTCCGGTGGGGAGAAGCAGAAAATCGCCTGCGGCAGCGTGGCCGTGGCAGACAGCGATGTGGTCGTTTTGGATGAGCCGTCGTCGAACTTGGATGTGGAGGGCATCGAGGCGCTGCGCGCGACGCTCGTTCTCTGGAAGGAGCAGGGCAAGACGGTCGTCATCGCCGAACACCGGCTCTTCTTCCTCAAGGGGATTGCCGACCGCGTCCTGGTTTTCCGCGACGGGGAGGTCGTCCGCTCGCTGGATGCGGTCGCGTTCGCGATGCTGACTCCCGAGGAATGCGTGGGGATGGGCCTTCGAGCGACGGACCTGAACTCCGTGGCTTTCCCGGCCCATAGCATCGACGAGAGCCCCGTGGTCATCCTGAAAGATGTGAGTTTCCACTACACGAAAGAAAGCGGCATGGACATTCCGAGTCTGTCGCTGCCCCAAGGACAGATCACGGTTGTGATCGGGCGGAGCGGTGCCGGCAAGAGCACGTTGGCGCGGGCTCTCTGCGGATTGAACAGGCGGGCCAAGGGCTCGGTCGTTCTGGGCGGTGAAACGATCCCCCTCTCCAGAATGCTCTCACGATGCTACCTGGTCATGCAGGACGTGAACCACCAGCTGTTCACCGACAGCGCGCTGGAAGAGGTGCGGATCAGCGTGCCGGAAACGGTTCCCGAGAAGCTGCGGGAGGAAAAGGCGCGTGAGGCTCTCCGGCTCGTGGGTATGGAGGAATTCTCCGAGCAGCATCCGATGGCGCTCTCTGGCGGTCAGAAGCAGCGCGTCGCCATCGCGAGCGCGATTGCCGCGAACAAGGAGATTCTCATCTTCGACGAGCCCACCAGCGGCCT
>CACZQA010000147.1 GCA_902783175.1 uncultured Coriobacteriaceae bacterium | reverse complement strand
TCACGCGCTCGCCGTCGCAACCGCAGGCTACGGCTGCAGCGCCGAGGAGCTCTTCAAGATGTGCCTCGGCAACGGCATCGGCGTCGAGCTCGACAAGCTCGAGGATGCCGACCGCCTCTTCGAGCTCGCCTACGGCAGCTTCATCGTCGAGCTCGATGACAGCGCAGAGCTCCCCGAAGGCGAGAGGGTCCACGTCGAGGAGCTGGGCCACACCATCGACGCCTACGAGCTGCGCGTTGCCGGCGAGACTATCGACCTGGCCAAGATGCAGGAGGCCTGGGAACACGAGCTCGAGGACGTCTTCCCCTACCGCAACGAGAGCACGCCCGTCGAGCCCATCACCGACGAGCGCGACATCCCGCTCACCTACAACGGCACCATCGCGAAGCCGCGCGTCGTGATCCCGGTCTTCCCGGGCAACAACTGCGAGTTCGACTCGGCGCTCGCCTTCGAGCGCGCCGGCGCCGACCCGCACACCTTCATCGTGAACAACCTCACGCCTGCAAAGGTCGCAGAGAGCACCGCGAAGCTCGTCGAGGAAATCGACGCGAGCCAGATCCTGATGATCCCCGGCGGCTTCTCCGGCGGTGACGAGCCCGACGGTTCCGCCAAGTTCATCACGGCGTTCTTCCGCGCGCCCGAGGTCACCGAGGCGGTCCGCCGTCTGCTCAACGACCGCGACGGCCTGATCCTCGGCATCTGCAATGGCTTCCAGGCGCTCGTCAAACTTGGGCTCGTCCCCTACGGCGACATCCGCCCGATGGATGCCGGCTGCCCGACGCTCACCTTCAACAGCATCGGCCGTCACCAGAGCCGCATCGTCCGCACGCGTGTAGCGTCCAACCTGTCGCCGTGGCTCTCGCGCACGAATGTCGGCGACATCCACACGGTGCCAATCAGCAACGGCGAAGGCCGCTTCGTCGTGAGCGACGAGCTGTTCGAGCAGCTCAAGGCCAACGGGCAGATTGCGACGCAGTACGTGGACGCGGACGGCCGGCCGTCGATGGGCTGGGATGTCAACCCGTCCGGCTCCTCGCATGCCATCGAGGGCATCACGAGCCCCGACGGGCGCGTGCTCGGCAAGATGGGGCACAGCGAGCGCACGAGCGCGGGCGTCTACGTGAACATCCCCGACTACACGTTCCAGCCGCTGATCGAAGGCGGAGTCGGCTACTTCACCGACTAGCCCGCACGTTCTCGGCGCGGATAAGCACAAAGGCCTGCTCCCCTCATCGGGGGGCAGGCCTTCTGTTTGCTCCGGAAAGACTTCGCGTGCACCAACGCGCGAGAACCGTGGCACTGCCACACATCCCACGCACGCCGCGCGAGAAACGTGGCACTGCCACACATCCGGCGTTTCCTGCGGCAAATCCGTGGCACTGCCACACTTCCGGCGTCTGCGGGGCCAACACCGCAGCAAATCCGTGGCACTGCCACACATCCCGCGCCAAACGCGCGGGTCGCTGCGTGCGTCAGGCGTTGGTCGGCATGCCCGCGAGCCGCATCGTCGGCTCCGCGAACAGGTAGTTGTACAGAGCCATGAACCGCCCCACACCAACGACGGCGAGTATTGTCCCCACGCCGACGCCCACGATATGCCCCGTCGTGACGACCCCGAGCACAACGCAGAAGATGACGCAGCCGCAGTCGATGACGTTCTTGCAGATGCCGACGGGCTTTCCCACGCGATCGGAAACCGCCTGCACGACGCCATCGCCCGGGTTGGGCACGAGCCGCTCGTTCAGGTTCATCGCTGCGCCCATGCCCGTGAGCGCGATGCCGAACAGCAGGCACAGCGCCTGCTGCCAAAGCTCGGTCGCGTCGGGCAGCAGCGCGCCGAACACGTTGAAGAAGCGCGTGATCGCAAACGACAGCGGAATCTGCAGAAGGTCGACGGGGCTGAACGAACGTCCCTTGAGCACGTACTCGATCAGCGCGATGACGACGTAGGCGACCATCGCCGCATCGCCGAAGTTGAAGCCGCCGATAATCGAGATGACGTAGGGAACCGAGATAATCGGCGATACCCCCATCAGCGACTTGGTGTTGAGTACGACGCCCATCGACAGGATGATCATCCCGCACACGTAGAACACCCAGCGAAACACGACCTGCGACCTCGTCCTCTTTGCCTGTCCGTCCATAACTGGATTGTCGTCATCCCTTTCTTTGCGCAGCTTGCCGACACGCGCCGGAGCCGTTTGCTTCAATACATATGAGTAGATTTTCGGCGAGGATTATAGGTTCGAAAGAAGCATCGATGCAAGCATTTTCACCTCCGGTCCACACCGCTTTTTGGCCTCCGAAAAATGTTTTGAGAAATGTTCGATTGATAAAATCTGGAGGGTCGAAATCGCGTATTCTACTGAGCTATGCCGAACTCAGTAAACACGAACAGAAACGCACAACACAGAAGGCCGGCGCACCAAACCAACAGTCGCACCAGCTCGCGCAACACCCATGCCCAAAGGCACGCCCAACAGCGCAGACGCAGCTCAAGGCCCAGTGGGCAGACGAGTCGTGCACACCAGCAGGCTCGTCGGCAGGCGCGAGGCGGCCAGGCGCGGCAGCAACGCCCTACGGCTCCTCGCACCGGCAACGCGCGCCCGAACACGGCAGTGCATCGCACGGCGCCGGCAGCCCAGCGCGCCTCGGTATCGACTGCGGTCCGCAGGCAGCATGCCAAGGAGCGTCAGAAAGCGTACGGCCCTTCCAGCAAGTCGCGCATCATCGTCGCGGTCATACTCGTTGCCGTGTTTGCCGCTATCGGCGTCGCGGTAGCCGTCAACCAGTCCGGTGAGTCCAAGTACGCCTCGTGCGAGAAGTGGCGTAGCACGATGGTCGCTGCCTGCAAGGCGTGCGACTTGGACGTCGATTGGACCAATGCCCTGCTCGCGGCGATGTACGTCGAATCCGGCGGCGACACGGGCGTGAAGAGCGTCACCGGCGCAAAGGGTGACATCATGCAGGCGGCCGAGGGAGCCTACGGCTACATCCTCACCGACGGATCGAAGGAATACGGGGTACGCGCGAACACGCCCGAAGCTTCCATCTACGCGGGCGTGCTCGAGTTCAAGCAGAACCTCGAGACATGGGATTCGTACCTCGGCGGAATCAGCCCCACCGACGCCGACAAGATTCAGCTGGTCGTCCAGGGTTACAACTTTGGCGCCGACGGCTGGTTCAAGTGGTGCGAAGAACGCGGCATCACCGAGTACACCGTCGAAGCGGC
>CACZQA010000146.1 GCA_902783175.1 uncultured Coriobacteriaceae bacterium | reverse complement strand
TGTAACGCTTCTTGGAATCACACGTAATGGCAGGCGCTGTCATCTTTGCCCCGGACGTAAATCGCTCAAGAGCCGTGTGCCGAAGGGGCATGTAGCTGTTGGCCAAGGCTGGGGAGCGCATGCTCGAAACGTTGCTCGCCGACCAGAGGCGGTAATGATTCTTGACATGTCCTGGGCATATGGGGCGGCGCGAACCCGATGCGGACGACCGCGCATCAAGGTGGCGACTCCCGTCGAAGCCCCGCAGAACGCCTGAGGGACAAAGCTTAACTCAGGTGCCCCTCACCTTTGCTTGTACACCTCGCGTCGATGCCCGGTTTCAAGCGCAAGCACCGCGAGTTCATCGTCGCGAATATCGCAAAGCACGCGATAGTCGCCTATGCGGTAACGCCAGGCACCCGAAAGGTTGCCAGCGAGCCCTTTGCCGTGCGCACGGGGATCGTCGCAGCCGTCGACGTTCTTGAGGAGCCATGCAACGATGATTCGCCGCGTTCCCGCGTCCATCTTGGAGAGCTGTTTTTCCGCCCTTTTGGAGAAGACAAGGCGCCACATCAGAGGTATTTCTTGGCAACTTCAGCGGCGGGCACGGTCTCGGGGTCGGCGTCGAACTCAGCCTTGGCGCGCTTCCAATCCTCCAGATCGAGCTCGTCCTCGATTCGCTCCAACGCGCTTTTGCGCATGAACTCCGAGGTGGAGACACCAAAGACCTTCGCGTAATCCGAGATAAGCTGCTTCTCTTCCTCGTCCATACGGATGGTCATCGTCGTGCTTGCCATTTCCATACCCCTCGCTTGCTGTTCACAGATTGTTGTAACACATTGTAACACGCGTCTGTATTAGAGGAGGCGAATCTTTTTCGTGCGGCCCTGATGCTGGCCCTTCCGCAGTTTTTCTCTTTATCGAAACGGGGTCAGGACGCAAATCGCTCAATAACCACTAGCATGACGAACGGCTTTTGGGCAACCGGATGCCTATGTAGGCAACTTTCGTCTGGCGTCTACCTGCCAAGGCTTTGAGGAATCGAGAAACAAGTCGAAAACTCCTGTCGCAACGATGCCGTCATCGTAGCGCGCGGTGTTCACGACGTCCTTTCTCGAATTGACCTGCGGTAAGGTGTACGACGTGGTCTCCATGGAGAAGGGCTGGTACCGTATCGTCGACGACAACGGCGAAGTCTACCTCTATCCGCCAGATGACTTCGTCGTGGTTGAGGGCAACAACGGCACGGTGCCCATCAGCGGCTGAGCGGCGAGCGCGATGCGACTTTTTGCGCATCGCTGCGGCAATCGTGCAAAACTCCGCTCCAAAAGCAAAAAGCAGGCCAGAGGAAACATGTCCTCCAGCCTGCGCATTTACTGGTGCCCCCGATACGATTCGAACGTACGACACCCGCTTTAGGAGAGCGGTGCTCTATCCCCTGAGCTACGGAGGCGCGCATGCCATTCTAGCAGCGATTATCCCATCGTGCACGAAATAGTCGCTTTCGCCTCGGTTACGGTGCCGGCCGCGCGGGGGTCGAGCGGTGGGCGAGTGCTGCGCAAGCTCTCCGCTCGCCTCTGCGGCCCAAAAGAAAAGAGCCTCCGTTTCGGAGGCTCTCGTTGAACTGGCGTTTTGCCGCGTTCCGGTCGTACTTTTTGCTGCCGTGCATTCCAGTCCCGCACATGTGCCCGTTGTAGAGCGGCTTGCGGAGCATCGTCGCCTCTTCGGCGCTCAGCTTCCAGACGGGACCGCGCTTTGGCGGCCGGCGCTTCTTCTTGCCCATCGCTGTCACCTCCTCCTCGTGCTCGGATTACACTGGCAAAAGTATCGCACGTCCGCTGGCGCAGGGCGACCTCTCCCCGCTAGTCGTCTCTCGATTCCCGCCACTCGGGCACGTTGATGACGCGCATGTCCAAGCGCAGCGTCTGCGCGATGATGGCCGAGACGTCCTCGTCTGAGATATCGGGCTTGACCTTGTACAGCCGCGCGATGCCGGCAAGCACCACGCAGAACATTTCGGGCACGAGACTGATCTCGATGCTGTGGTAGGCGGCGTATTCCGAGACCACCTGGTCGGAGATGCACGAGACGGCCTCGCGCAGCACGCGGGTCATGAACTCGTCACGGCATCCCAGCTCGTCGAGCACGCGCACGATTGGACGCTCTGTTCCGTCCGCGCCATAAAGCGTGCGGCGCAGCGTTCTCGAGAAGTTCGCGAGCTCCTGGGGCGTGTGCCCGAACACGCGCGACTCGTTCCACAGCGAAATCGAGTCGACGAAGTCCTCGGCACAGTCGTTGAGCACGGCTTCGACGAGCTCGTCTTTGCTGGAGAAGTAGTAGTACAGCAAGGTGCGCGAGACATGAGCTCCGCGTGCCACGGCCGCAAGCGTCGTCGAGGCCACTCCCTGGCTCTCGAACAGCGCACGCGCTGTCTGCACGAGCGTGCCCTTCGTGCCCGTCTCGCGATGTGCGTCCCGGTACTGTCGCGCGACGACCGGGACGATGGGAGTCTCGTCATTCGGGTAGGTCACAGTCTGCCTCCGTCTGCGGCAGGCGGGAAGGGGCGTGCAGTCTGCCTCCGCCTGCCGCAAAACGCGTCGCCGTCCGGAGCAGTGCTCAATGCCGGCTAGTGGTTCTCTTCCTCTACCTGCTTGTAGCGCTTGGAGTCAGTATAGAGCTCGTCGCGCAGCGGGTTGAGGTTCTGCTTCTTGATCTTCCTGAACTGGTATATGGCAAGTGCCGCGTTGGTTGCCAGCGCGATCAGGCTGACCACGAAAAACGCCGCCGGGTTGTGCGTGGTGGGGATGGGGGCGATACGGTCGGCGAACTGCGGGATGGTCATGATGAACATGATCCACAGCGCCAGCGTGCTTGCACGGTGCTGCAGCCACGCGCCGCGCTTGATGAAAAACGTCGGGATGGTGCAGGACAGGAGAAGCGCCAGACCGCAGTAGACGGAGTGGTCGGAGATGCAGTTGTAGGTGTAGGCGAAGTTCCAGAAGTCGTAGCACAAGATCCAAGCCCACAGCATGTCCGGCCAGATCATGTCACGGCTCTTGTCCTTCGAGATGAAGATGCCAAACCAGCCGCAGATGGTGACGATATTCAAGATGCCGGCGATGCCGTTCATGATGTTCCACGGGCCTGAGATGGTCCACAGGTTGTTGATGACGGCGCCGTCCCAAGCGCCATACGAGAACACCTGGAAATCGCGAAAGACCGCCTCGCAGATGTTGATCGCCAGGATGAGCGGCGGGAAGCAGAGCGCGCACTTCTTCTCGTAGAGCCAGTGGACCTGCCCGTCCGCACCGCGCCAGTGCACGAAGCGCAACGCCATGAAGCCGACGCAACCCGCGAGCGCGCTGTAGGTCTTCACCCAGTTGAACCAGTTGCCCGTGCCGTACTCGTTGCCTGGCGCCGCCGTCTGGGGCCAGACGAAGATCGTCAGCACGATGGGCACGACGACGAACAGCGTGATGCCCGCCCACTTGCTCGTACGGCCCAGCTCGTTGAACGCCATGAGGGCGAAGAGCACGAAGAGCCACCATACCCACGAAATCGGATCGATTGCCTGATAGAGAATTCCCATGATGTCCCCCTTCTCCCCTGAACGGTTCTGTGCGCATTTGCGCAAGGCATCCGCAAGACAGGCGGGTGCCTATCCTTGGGGATAAGGTAGCGGGAACGTCTAGCGGTATTTTGACGTTAGGGCATTGTTTCGTCAGGAGCTGCGCCTCTCGGAAGCCTCGCCTTCTTCTCTGCAGCGGCTCGCATGCGATCGCTTGTCTGCAGGCATGGCAAACGGCGCGTTCGCGCACGTCAACGTGGTCCTCATCGTATCAGCGCCTGTAAATATTTGTTAATATAAACGTAACTGTACACCTGCGGTTTCCGTTGCTAAAATTAGAAATGATTCCTATTAGCAAGGGAATGGCTCCAAGGTTTGCAGTTCAGACCAGGGGAACATTGCCGCGGTCTGCTCAGACAAGGAGGGGCTTTGAAAATCGAATCTCGATTGCGCCGTGTCCCAGTTCTTGCAATCGCGCTCATCGCGTGCCTTTCGCTCGTGTTTGCCGCATTGCCGTTGAGCACACGCGCCGACGCCGACACAGACACGGTCCAGATCAAATACGATGACAAGACCGAAATCCACTACGTGCTCGACCCTGAGAGCGCAAACGGCCGCATCATCCTCTACTGCATGAACAACCAGTCGCACTGGCCGCATACTACGCCGAGCATTCCGACCGTACCCCCCTATATCGAAGGCTATCTCACGGCGGATAAGTTCGCTTCCGAGGCCGACTACGAAGCCTGCATGGACAAGCTTCTCGCCATCCTCTACGCCGGCTACCCCTATAATGGCATGAACATGTATACGGTCGTCGACTCGACTCAGGGCATTTCCGAAGATGCGTTCAACGCCCTGCTCAACCCGCCGAGCTAGATCAGGTCCGACTTCCCCGATTCTATCGGGGATACGGTGTTCTCCTACAGCGATTATCCGGATAACACTGCCAACCTCGCCAAGCTCAGCCAGTTCGTGACGGATGAGCTCACCAAGTACTACCTGACCGGTGCCACGACGCCCTCCGGCCACACGTCGGCCGAAATTCGCGCCACGCCCTTCTACCAGGCGGCGGTCGCCATGGCCTATGCCACCGACAACGAAACGCCGCTCAAGTTGTGGGACCGGAACCACTCCGACGCCGATACGGTGACCGAGTCTGAGGCCTACGAGGCTACCCAGTACGCCATTTGGGCCGTGCTCGGCGACTACGGCATCGAGTACAACTCGCTCACCTCGAAAAGCGGCGAGGTCACGCAGAAGGCGCTCGCCGTCAAGCTGCTCAACAGCGCTTCTGCCGACAAGGTCCTGCGCGCCGAACCCGATGCGGGCAACGTGAAGATCACCGGTGACGGCCAGTTCGCCTACGACCCCGAGTACGGGGTGTGGAAGACGGGCACGCTCACGGTGGGCGAGGGCACGAACTACCATGGCACCTACACGCTCACGCTCCCCTCGGGCGTGTCGGCTCACGAGCCCGATGGGACGCCGGTCACGACGGTGACTGCCGGCACGAAGTTCTTCTTGGCATCGACGGACAGGCCCACGTCGACCGACATGGAGATTACGGCCTCCGACACGCTTACCTGGCTGCAGGAGTACCGCCAGTATTCACCCAGCCCCGAGACCTACACCGCCTCCGACGGCAAGAACTTCCAGCACATGATCGGCGCCGTCATCAAGCAGAAGTCGGTGTCGGCCAAGCTCGCGCTGAAGCCGACGTCTGACGGCAACCTCACCGTGTCCAAATCGGTGGTGGGCGAGGCGAATTCGCAAACCGCCTTTACTTTCACGGTCACGCTAGGCGACAAGAGCGTCAACGGCACCTACGGCGACATGACCTTCACCAACGGCGTGGCAACCGTCACCTTGAAAGACGGAGAGAGCGCCACGGCAGAGCATCTGCCCGCAGGCATCGGCTATACCGTCGTAGAGGCGGAGAACTCGCACTACGACGCCTCGAAGACGGGCGATACCGGAGACATTCCCAACGGCAGTACTGCCACCGCCGCCTTCACGAACACGTTCAAGACGGGAGACCTTGCCGTCACCAAGCATGTCTCGGGCGATATCTCTGGTGCTCAGAAGAAATTCGACTTTACGGTCACGCTCTCGGGCGACGGCTCCTCGCTTGACGGCACCTACGGCGGGATGACCTTCGCCGGAGGCGTCGCGAACATCAAGCTGGGCGATGGCGAGACCGCTACGGCGACGGGGCTTCCCGCGGGGATTGCCTATGAGGTGACCGAAGCTGCCGCCGATGGCTACACGACAACGTCCGAGAATGCCACGGGCACGATCGAGTACGGCAAGACCTCCGAGGCATCGTTCACCAACACCCGCACGTTCGTGCTGCCCCTCTCGGGCATGGGCGGCATCGGGCCGATGCTCCTCGTGGGGCTGGTGCTGCTCGCTGTCGCGGCAATCTGGATTGCAACGCGAAAGCTGCGCTTTGCCCCAACCGGCAAGCATTCCGAGGGGCGGGGTGATGAGCGATGACGGGAACTCTCGAACACAAGAAGGCGCGCCTCGTCTCCGCCGCGCTCCTGTGCGGTATCGCGGCCATCGTGGCGGTTGCCCTCGTGCTACTGCCGCAGGCATGGGCTGCCGGCAAGGGCACTCTGACCGTGTCCTCCACGCAAGGCGCCTCGACGGCGCTCGAGGCCTATCAGGTGTTCAAGGCAGACGTTGTCGACGGCTCGAACGGCGCGAAGGTCGTCTCGAATGCCGAATGGTCCGATCCCTCGGTTGCCACGGCGGTCAACGAGGCGATTCGCTCTGC
>CACZQA010000145.1 GCA_902783175.1 uncultured Coriobacteriaceae bacterium | reverse complement strand
TGCCCGCGACGCCGTCATGGACCGCTTCGCCCTCAAGACGGCGAGCGACCTGCGGCGCCGCGCGGCAGATGCCCTGTACGCGAGCGGCCCGGCCTTCGTGCAGCAGCACGGCAGCGGCGCCACGCTCACCACGCTCATCGAAGGCGTTGCCCAGGTACGCACCTACCTCGGCGTCATCGTCCCCAAAGTGGCCGACCTCATGGTCGTTCCCGTGTTGCTCGCCCTGGTCCTGCTCGCGCTCGACACCATCAGCGGCGTCATCGCCATCGTCATGATCCCCTGCATCGTCTTCTACATGCAGATGCTCGGAAGCTACGCGAAGGAGAACGCCGCGCGGCAGTACGGCGCCTACCGCCGCTCGGCAAACCAGTTTGCCGACTCGCTGCGGGGGCTTGCGACCCTCAAGCTGTTCGGCGCGAGCAAGCGGCGCGGCGCGTCCATCTTCTCGACGAGCGAGAAGCTCCGCGTCGCCGCCGTCAAGACGCTCAAGGCAGCCACCTTGAGCAGCCTCGTGCTCGACCTGTTCCGCGTGTTCGCGCTCGCGGCCATCGCCATCATGCTCGGCTTTCGCCTCATGGCAGGCGGTATTGGGCTCATGCCGGCGCTCGCCATCCTCGTGATCGTGCCTGAGTACTTCGCCGTCGTGCGCCGCTACTCCACCGACTTCCACGCGAGCCTGGACGGGCGCAACCAGCTCGCCGCGCTCCTGGAGCTCATCGACGCGAAGCCGCACGAGCGGGAAATCGAGCTGCCGCACGGCCCCACTCCCCCGGCACTCGAGCTCGACGGGGTAGATTTCTCGTACTCGCCGAGGGAGGGCGAGGCGCACCAGGCCCTGCATGGCATCTGCATCGCAACGGAAGGCCCGCAAAGAATCGGGATCGTCGGCGCGAGCGGTGCGGGCAAGTCGACACTCGCACAGCTTCTCGCGGGATTCGCCGAAGCCTCGGGCGGGTCGATCGCCGTCGACGGCTGTCCGGCGGCAACGCTGTCGTGCCCTGCCTGGCGCCGCCGCGTGACCTACATCCCGCAGACGCCGCACGTCTTTGCCGGCACCATCGCCGAAAACATCGCGTTCTACCGCCCCGATGCGAGCGCCGAGGCAATTGCAGTTGCCGCTTCGCGCGCGGGGCTCGACGAGCTTGCCGCGTCGCTTCCCAAGGGGCTCGACACGCCCGTGGGCGAAGGCGGGCGCCAGCTTTCCGGTGGGCAGACCCAGCGCATCGCGCTTGCCCGCGCGTTTTTAGACGAGGGGCGCGACGTGCTCGTGTTCGACGAGCCCACGGCGCATCTCGACATCGAGACGGAGCTCGCCCTCAAGGAGACGATGCTCGAGCTCATGGACGGCAAGCTCGTGTTCTTTGCCACGCACCGGCTCCACTGGATGCGCGATATGGACCGCGTCATCGTCATAGAAGGCGGGCGAATCGTCGAGCAGGGAACCTGCGAGGAACTGCTCGGGGCAAACGGCGCATTCACCCGGCTTGCCGCCGAAGCACGGGGAGGTCACGATGAATAAGCGCGAGTCGGGACTTGGGCGTTTGAAGCGCCTGTGGCGCGAGGACAGCTGGGTCAGGCCGTTCCTTGGCCAGTACCGAAAGGCGCTTTTCGCGTCGCTCGGGCTGGGCATCGCCGCCTTCCTGTTTGCCGTCGGGCTCATGTTCGTGTCGGGCTACCTCATCAGCGACGCCGCCGAGCAACCGCTCCAGGGACTGTTCAGCCTGCTCGTCCCGCTGGGGTTCGTGCAGGTCTTTGGAATCGGCAAGCCGTTCCTCTCCTACTACGAGCGCCTGACCAGCCACGACTGGGTGCTGCGCATCTCGTCGAGCCTGCGCGCGAAGCTGTTCGGCTCCGTGGAGAAAGGCGGCGTCTTCTGGAGCGCGACGCACCGCATCGGAGATGCGCTCGGCCTGCTCGCCGACGACATCGACCACATCCAGAACCTCTACCTGCGCACCGTGTTCCCGCTTGCGACCGCCTGGGCGCTGTGGGCGCTCGCGACGGTCGCCTTCGGGATCCTCTCGCCGGCGTTCGGCGCGCTCATGTTCGCCGCTATCGCCGTGCTGTGCCTGATGTTGCCGCTCATGGCACTGCTCGCCAACGCGGCGCACCAGATGCGCGTCAAGCAGCTCTCGCATGAGCTGTACGCACGCACCTACGATGACCTGGCGGGGCTTGCCGACTGGACTTTCGCGCAGCGCCGCGACGACTATATCG
>CACZQA010000144.1 GCA_902783175.1 uncultured Coriobacteriaceae bacterium | reverse complement strand
TTGAGCTGCGCGATCGCGGCGCGCTTGAGCTCTTCGGGCGGCAGGTTGAGATAGCGCACGCCGCCTGCCTCGACGACGTTACCGAGCTTGTCGACGGTGTAGGTGTGCAGGTAGGGCTTGTCCTTCGTGGGCGCGGAGATGAGCGAGACGTAGTCTTGCAGGTTCATGTCGAGCACCTCTTCGCGAAACGCCTGCGGCGTGAAGGTTCCCGACAAGACGAGCTTGTCGTCTTTGTCGCGCAGGCGCACGTCGAAGCTTTTCGGGGGCATGCCGAGGCAGATGACGAGGTAGTTGTAGACGTTGCTCATGAACTCGTCTTTCATGGCGCGCAGCGCCTCGTCCGTGGCGCCGTCCTCATGCGCATGGCGCAGCTTGGCCGCGCACCCGCGCAGGTAGCGCGTCAGGAACTTGTCCATGCTGGTGGTGTTCTCGGAGTTCGCGCACTCGGGCATCGCCTCTTTGGGCACGAGCCCGTACTTCTCGACAAGGGCGCGGAACATATCCCACTGCCCGCCGTCGCCGATCGGGTCGAAGAGCAGAAACGCGATCATGCGGCCGTCCGTGGGCTCGTCGAGCGTGGACAGGATGTTCTCGAAGAACCAGTTGGACTTCTCGAGCTTGTCCCAGAACAGCGGGTAGGCCTGCGAGAACTCGAAGTTCTTGAGGTCGTACTTCTTGATCACGCGGGCACGCATCGTGTTGAGCGATGCGAACATCCAGCAGCGTCCCGAGCGCTTCTGGTCGGTGCGCTCGCCCTGCTTGACCTCGATGTCGAACACCGTCGTGTTCTTGGCGGCGGCTTCGGGGTTCTTTGCGACGGCGGAAAGCCCCTTGCTCGTGACGGCGTTTTTGGCGATGACGTTGGCGCGTTCGGCCGCGAACTTCTTTGCGGCGGCGTCGAGCGCCTGCACGGTGATGGCGCCGGCGGGTGCCCCTGCGGCGATGTCTTTCGTGCTCATGATGAGATCACTCTCCTTATATCGTGATGGCGGTGTCTGTTACGCGAGGTAGTCCTCGAGGATGGTCTTGGATTCGACGACGCGCGTGTCGTAGCAGCGCGTGTAGTACTCGAGCGCGCCTTCGTAGGTGCCCACGAGGAAGGTCCACACGGCGTCGGCGGGGACAATCGTCTTGTAGCCGCGGAAGTACGCGCCGGCAAGCGTCTGCAGCACGCAGATGTTGGCATCGGCGCCCACCGCGATGAGCGTGTCGACGCCCAGCTCGCGCAGCGTGAGGTCGAGGTCGGTCTGGAAGAAGCCGTCGTAGCGGCGCTTGGGGATGACGATGTCGCTCGGCTGGAGGTCGAAGGCGGCGACGGGCTCGCCGCCCTGGGTGCCGCGGATGCCGTGCTCGCCCCACAGCTCGATCTCGCGGTCGTAGGCGGGGATGTGGTTGTCGTCGGAGAAGATGACGGGCACGCCCTTCGCGCGCGCGGCCTTGACAATCGAGACGCAGGCGCCGATAGGCTCGGCAAACGCCTCGGGGATGGGGTCGGTGCCGCCGAGCACGTCGATGACGAGGATTGCGGTCGAGGAGAGGTCGATTTCGTTCGAAGTCTGCCAGGTGGTCTGCTGAGCAACGGGCATGTATGCCATTGTCTACTCCTTCGATGGGGTTGTTGTGAGGCGTATTGTACGACTCCCAGAAGAACGCGCGGCATCCTCTTTTCCACGGTTGCGTAACAAGCGCGTGCCCCCGGATGCGCGGGATGTGCGGCAGTGCCACGTTTCTCGCGCCAAACGGACGCACATACGGCTCGAGAGCCGTATGTGCGGCAATCGATGCTACTATTTACGAAACACATCTCACGGCAGCGCGGAGGTACCCCATGGTCATCATCGACAAGCACTCTCACACCCCCGCCTACCGGCAGTTGTTCTTGGCCCTCCGCTCGGACATCGAGAACGGGGTCTATCGTCCCGGCACCAAGCTCCCCGCGCTCAGGACGCTCGCCCACGACCTGGGCATCGCGCGGAACACCGTCGAGGCGGCTTATGCCCAGCTCGTGAAGGAAGGCTACCTCTGCAGCCGGCGCGGCTCGGGCTACGTCGTGAACGACCTGGATTTCTCCATCCTCGGGGCATCGCGTGAGACGGAGAGCACGGCAGAGCCACGGGTCTCGTCCGGGTCGGAGTTGGGCACCAACCCGCTCGGGGACAACTTCGGCTGCACGTTTGACTTTTGCTACGGCAACAAGACGGGCGATTCGTTTCCCTGCGCAACCTGGCGCGCCTTGACCTCCGAGGCGCTCTCGGGCGACAGCATCCCGGGCGCGACCTCGTATTCCGACCGCTTCGGGCTTCCCGGACTGCGCGAGCACATCGCCCGCTACCTCAAGGAATCGCGCAACATCACCTGCAGTCCGAGGCAGATCGTGCTGCAGGCGGGGACGCAGGAGGCGCTGCACAACATCGTCACGCTCGTCGACCACACGCAACGGCGCGTGGCGATGGAGGACCCGGGGTATTCTGCCGCGCGCTCCGTCTTCTCGTCCCGCTCGTGCCAAATCGACCCGATACCCGTCTACCAGGGCGAATCGGGCTTCCTCTCTGCCCTCGACGACAGCAATGCACGGCTTTTGTACGTGACGCCCTCCAACCAGTTCCCGACCGGAAACGTCATGCCGCTCCCCGTACGGCTCAAGGTGATCGAGTGGGCAGCGGACAACGATTCCTACGTCATCGAGGACGACTATTGCAGCGAGTTCTGCTATGTCGGGAGCGCCGTGACGAGCCTTTTCGACCTGGATCGCACGAACCACGTCATCTACCTGGGCACGTTCTCGAAGATCCTCTCGCCCGCGCTGCGCCTGTCGTTTCTCGTCCTGCCGCCGGCGCTGGTCAAGCGCTGGAACGTGTTCTTTCCCAACTACCTCTCTCCCGTGCCCTGGCTGTCGCAGGAGGTGCTGCGCCTGTTCTTCGAGCGCGGGCATTGGCAGAAGTTCGTCAACAAGGCGAAGAAGGACTACCGCGAGCGCCACGACCTGTTGCTGAGCTGCATCGAGACCGAGCTGGGCGGCTGCTTTGACGTCATGGGGTCGAGCGCGGGACTCCACGTCCTGCTGGGAGCACGCGACCAGACGCCGCAGCAGGTGCTCATCGACCGCGCACGCGCGCACGACGTGCGCGTGTACGGCACGAGCCAGTACTGGATGAACCGCTCGCATCCCCTGAACAACTACGTGCTTCTTGGCTACTCCTCGATCGAGAACGAGATGATTCCCGAGGGGATCGCGCGTCTGCGCCGCGCCTGGCTCTCCTGAAAACTGCAAATTGGGGACAGTCCCCAATTTGCAGTTTCATGGCCCCTCGTGTCAGTTAGAGGGACCAGGCGCGTACGCCTTCGACGGTGATGTCCTTCACGCCGAGAAAGCTCTTGAGGCCGAGCGTCACCACGTCGTCGTACTCGAGGCCACGCGCCGTGACGAGCACATCGCCCACCTCGCAGGGGATCGTGCGGACCGCCTTCTCCGACACGCGCCGCGCGGCACCGTCGGTGAGAAACGTCGCGAACACCTCGGAAAAACCGGAGCAGCACGTATTGGCCTCGGCCAGCCCGAGCTCCACGTGCGTGTAGCCCTTACGCGCCATGTAGCGTTTGAGTTCCTCGGTGCAAACGACTTCCATACTCAGCCTCTCCTTCGAAAAAACGCCGGCGCTCGCAACAGTGAACGCCGGCGTCTTGCAAGCACGTTAAAAGGGTACCCGCCTAGGGCTTGGAGATGAGCTCGGTCCACTCGGCGGGATCGTCCTCAGGCAGCTCTCGCTCGTCGAGCGGCGCCGCGTTGTAGGCGTCGTCTAGATGCTCGCGAGACTCGTGCCAGCACATCGTCGCCGGGAGCCCGGGAATCGAGTCGGAGACGAAGACCGGATCGAGCCCCTGCTGCTTTTGCGCGGTGTAGTCGTCGAGTGCCCTGAGCGCCCACTTGCCGAGAATCAAGATGACCACGATGTTGATGGTCGCCTGGATGCCCATGAAGATGTCCGCGAGGTTCCACGCGAGCGTCAGGTCGGAATTCGCGCCGAAGAAGATGACCACGCAGCAGGCGAGGCGGAAGATGGCCAGCGCGACCTTGCTGTCCGTAATGAACTTGAAATTGGACTCGGCGTAGAAATAGTTGCCGATGAGGCTCGAGAACGCGAAGGCAAAGATGGCGATCGTCATGAAGTGGAGGCCCAGCTGCCCGTAGGCGCTCTGCATAGCCGCCTGCACGAGACCCATGTTCGTCAGCGCGACGTCCTTTGCCGCGCCGCCCCAGGCGATGACCCCGGTGTCCTGCGAGACGAAGAACATGATCATGACCGCCGAGCACGAGCAGATGACGATGGTGTCCAGAAAGACGGAGAAGGTCTGGACGAGCCCCTGCTTGACCGGGTGCGAGACGGAAGCGGAGGCAGCGGCGTTCGGCGCCGAGCCCATGCCGGCCTCGTTGGAGAACAGGCCGCGCTTGATGCCCTGCACGACCATCGAGCCGGCAAAGCCGCCGACGATGGACTGGAAGTCGAACGCCTCGTAGAAGATCATCCCGAGAATCACGGGAAGCTGCGTGATGTTCATGCCCGTGAGGATGAGCGCGAGCAGGATGTAGCCGATTGCCATGATGGGCACGATAATCGAGGTCAGAAAGCTGATGATGCGCGTGCCGCCGAACAAGATGAACGCGACGATCACGGCGAGCACGATGCCGAGCGC
>CACZQA010000143.1 GCA_902783175.1 uncultured Coriobacteriaceae bacterium | reverse complement strand
GTTCGTCTGCAAGATGCCTCGAGCCGGCTTTCTCGTTCATCCCGAGCCGTTCTCGCATTTCGACGACGGGGTGCGCTTCCCCCGGCAGCTCAAGGACCTGCTTGATTTCGCGCATGCGGAGAGCCTCGCGTTTGTTCCGCTCATCAGCGAGCTGCACTTTGGCGAGGAAGCGACGGATGCGAAGGCGGGTTCGTATGCGGCGCTTCGCGTGTTCGACTCCCCGCGAGAGCTCGGTTCTTTCTCATATCATGTACGTCCCCAGGGGGCGTATCTCTGCGCGAACTTCTTTGGGAGCTACGGCGAGCTCCCGGGCTTCTATGCGGCGTTTCGGGAAATGGCAGCCGACGCGCAGCACCGCGTCTCCGAACCGCTGTATCAGATTGCGGCAGGCCCCGTCTTTGGAAGCGGCGAGCCCTTTCCCATGCGTCTGAGCGCCAAACTTGAGAATGCCGGCTAGAACGTCGCCTTGTGGATCATCTCGCGCATCTTGCGCGCCGCGCGCTCGTTGACGATGGGAATGTAGTGGTCGAACAGCTGCAGCATCTTCTCCTGCTCTTCGGGGATGATGCCGTTGAAGCGCACGACGTCCGAATCGTGCGAGCTGATGATCGACGTCTTGCAGGCCAGGTTGGCGATGAAGGTCCGGATTTCCTCGACGGTCTCGACCTCGCCCGCTGGCGTCCAGGTACCGGCTGCAATGTCTTTCGCAAGCCGCCAGTCCTGCGTCGGGGTCAGCGTGACGATCAAGATGGTCTCGGGAGCTGCGGCGCTGAACGCCTGCGCGGAGGCAAGCGCGTTTTCCTGCCCTTTGCCCGCCCCTGCAAGCCCTGCCAAATAGAAGAACGTCGAGGTGATGCCCGCCTTGTGCAGCCGTGCCCCTTGTTCGACAAGGTCGTGTGCGGTCTGCCCTTTTTCCATGAAGGACAAGATGGGGTCATAGCCGCTTTCGGCACCGATGCAGATGTCGCTCACGCCACGCGCGGCGAGCTCGTCGAGCTCTGCATCTGTTTTAGCGGCGACGTCCGTGATTCGGCAAAATCCCCCATAGCTTCTGACCTGGGGCATCTTTGCCTCAACCGCATCGAATATCTCGAGCAGACGTCGATTCGAGAGCGCGAAGGGATTGCCTCCCACCAGGTAGATACGCCGGTCGAGCTTCGTCGCCTTTGCGGCGAGCTCGTCGATGTCCTCCAAGATCTCGGACATGGGCGAGGGCTGGAACCCGACGCCGTTGTAGATGTCGCAGAAGTGGCATTTCCCATGCGAGCAGCCACGGGAGACCTGGAGCATGGGACACATCATGTCGCGTGGTGGGCGATGCTGCGGTTTGTCGATGTGCATGGCGTACCTCCCCGAGAAATCGAGTACACGCCCATGGTAGCGCAGACGGGATAAGCGTGCGCTGAATTATGAGATGCGCTGCCCCGCCTCGTCGAGGAGTTCTTGATAGCTGTAGACAAAGCGGTCGACGATGGTCTTGAGCACGTCAGTGGCTTGCTGCTTGTGCTCGTCGTAGACGCCCACCACATACGCGCCCGTCTGCTTCGCAGATTGTGCCGGCGTGACGACATCTTCGAAAATCGCGCACCGCGCCGGGTCGACGTTCAGGCGGCGCGCCGCCTCCAGGTACACCTTCGGGGTGGACTTGCCACCCGTGTGCAGCTCGTCGCAGACGCACAGCGTGTCGAACATGCCAAGGACCTCGTTGTTCTTGAGGGCAGGCACGAGAAGGTTACGTTGCAGGGACGTGGCGATAGCTAGCGGAGTACCGCACGACTTGCAGTACTTGAGGTATTCACGCGCGCCGGGCTTGAGCATGACCTGCGTCGAGTAGCTATCGAGAGCGGCAGCCTTCCACTCCGCGATGATGTCCTCGGGTTTCTCGTCGAGGTGGAATTTCTCGACGGCAAAGTCGGCGCCAGCCTCAAACCCGAGCACGGCAAACGACTCGACGTACTCCCTGTCGAAGGGGATATTGCGCTTGGCGAAGAACTGCAGGTCGACCTCGTTCCAGACCCACATGGAGTCGGCGAGCGTACCGTCGAAGTCGAAAATGATCGCGTCGACTTCCCTCGTGCCAATAAACATGCGTTGCCCCTCTTTCTTTGAACTCGTCCTCGATTCAGCACCGACGCGTGCTGCCGGCTGATGCGCTGCGCCCCTCAAATAAGCGAAAGGGCCCGCATTGCACGGGCCCCTCCTCAACACGATGCCTCAGGCTCGCGCCTGAATGCACCCCTCCTTGAACGTTGAGTAT
>CACZQA010000142.1 GCA_902783175.1 uncultured Coriobacteriaceae bacterium | reverse complement strand
GCCGTCGAGGAATTCAACAAGCACCACTTCGACCTGGTCATCCTCGATTTGATGCTCCCCAAGATTCCCGGCGAGAAGGTGTGCCGCATCATCCGCGACACCTCGGATGTGCCGATCATCATGCTCACCGCCAAAGGCGAGGTGGAAGACCGCATCATCGGCCTGGAGCTGGGCGCAGACGACTACCTGATCAAGCCGTTCTCGCCGCGCGAGCTCGTGGCTCGCGTGCGCGCCCTGCTGCGCCGCGCCCATATCGACTCCGAGCCGCAGCGCGAGGTCTTCGAGTACGGCGACCTGACCATCGACATCACGGGGCACAAGGTGCTCGTCAAGGGCGAGGAAGTCGACCTCACGGCAAGCGAGTTCAAGCTGCTCACCACGCTCTCGCGCTATCCGGGGCGCGTGTACTCGCGCATGGAGCTCGTCGAGAAGGTGCTGGGCTACGACTTCGAGGGCTACGAGCGCACGATCGACAGCCACGTCAAGAACCTGCGCGCAAAGATCGGCGACGACCCGCGTCATCCCAAGTGGATCTACACCGTGCACGGCGTGGGCTACCGCTTCGAGGCGCCCAAAGACGACGCCTCTGCTACCGGTGAATAGGAAATGAGCGAGCGCTCGCCGCGCAAGCGGCTCTCCTTCGCGCTGTACGTGGCGGGGGCATTTGTCCTGACCGCCGCCATGACGGTGCTCATCACGGCGGGCGCGATCGTGTTCGCGTGGAACCTGGGCCGCGGCGCCATCGTCAACGACGAGGAGCTCTTCGTCATCCTCATCATCGCGGGCATCATCGCCCTCGTGCTCTCGGTGTTTCTGGGCCTGTACTTTGCGGCGAGCTTTGGCCAGCCCATCGACAAGATCTCCAAGACCGCAAAAAAGATCAAGGAAGGCGACCTTTCGGCGCGCACGAACCTGCGCGGAGACAGCGACCTCGAGCAGCTGGGCGAGAACTTCGACGAGATGGCGGACGCCATCGAGCGCGACCGCGACCTCGAACGCCAGCTCATCGGCGACGTCGCACACGAGCTGCGCACGCCGCTCATGGCCATCCAGGCGACGGTCGAGGCAATCCAAGACGGCGTGTTCGAGGCGGACCAGGAGCACATGGGCACCATCTCCTCGGAGACCCGTCGATTGGGGCGCCTGGTCGAAGCCCTGCTGCGTCTGAACCGCCTCGAGAACGGCACGACCGAGCTCAAGGTAGAGACCATCGACCTAAGCGAGCTCGTCTCGGGGCTCGCCATGTCGCAAGAGGCCCTCATCGAGTCTTCGGGGCTTTCGCTTCTCACCGACATCGAAGACGACATCTACATCGAGGGCGACCGCGACCTGATCCACCAGGCCGTCGTCAACCTCATGTCCAACGCCGTGCGCTATACGCCGGAAGGCGGCAGCATCTCGGTCGAGCTGCGCCGCGACAACGGGTACGCGTCGGTCTCGGTTGCCGACACGGGCGTGGGCATTGCGGAAAAGGACCTGAAGAAGGTCTTCTCCCGCTGCTGGCGCGCCGACACCGCCCGCAGCAACAGCGGCGGCCTCGGCATCGGACTTGCCCTCGTGCGCGAGGTGGTCGACCAGCACCGTGGCACCGTCTCGGTGGACAGCACGCTGGGCGAGGGTTCCACGTTCACGCTCAACCTGCCGCTCTCTCCGCTCGACCCCTCCATGATCGACCCGGCGGACAAGCGCGCGCAGGAGCGCCGCATGAAGCGCGCCGCAAAAAAGGAGCTCGAGAAGCAGCGTAAAGAGCAGGACAAGCTGCGCCGCCTGCAGGAGCGTCAGGAGCGCGAGCGCCGCAAGGCGGCCGAGCACGGCAAGGGGCTGACAGGCGAGTGGAAAGTGGGCCCGCAGCAGCTGACGCTGTTCGGAATCCGCGTGCCCCTGCCGTCCAAGAAAGATAACGACGAATCTAAGCGCTAGTGCGCATACAATAGCGATACGTATGTTCATGACCAAGAGAGGGTGTTTTTACGGTGAGCGAGATTGCACTGCGTCCTGATTCCCAAGGCAAGGTCCGTGACCTGTACGACTTGGGCGACAAGCTCCTGATTGTCGCCTCCGACCGTATTTCGGCGTTCGACTACATCCTGGAAGACGAGATCCCGTACAAGGGCGAGGTGCTCACGCGCATCTCGCTGTTCTGGTTCGACCTGCTCAAGGACGTGATTCCCAATCACCTCATCTCGAGCGACGTCGCCGATCTGCCCGAGGAGTTCCAACCCTACAAAGACTGGCTCGCGGGCCGCTTCATGCTGGTGCACAAGGCCGAGATGTTCCCGGTCGAGTGCATCGTGCGCGGCTACCTTGCCGGCTCGGGCCTGAAAGAATACGAGAAGTCCGGCACGGTCTGCGGTATCGAGCTTCCGGCCGGCCTCGTGAACTCCAGCAAGCTGCCCACCCCGATCTACACTCCCTCCACCAAGGCAGAGATCGGCGACCACGACGAAAACGTGTCGTTCGAGCGCACCGTCGAGATGCTGGGCGAGACCGACGCGACCGCCCTGCGCGACGCCTCGCTCAAGGTCTATCAGACGGCCGCCGACTACGCGGCCCAGCGCGGCATCATCATCGCCGACACGAAGTTCGAGTTTGGCCTGGTCGACGGCAAGCTCACCTTGGCCGACGAGGTCATCACGCCGGACTCGTCGCGCTTCTGGCCACAAGACGAGTACGAGCCCGGCAAGAGCCAGTCGAGCTTTGACAAGCAGTTCGTGCGCGATTGGCTCAACGCCAACTGGGACCGCACGGGCAACCCGCCGCATCTTCCCGCCGACATCATCGAGAAGACGTCCCAGAAATATATCCAGGCCTACGAGCTCATCACGGGCGAGAAGTTCGTCCCTGCCCAGGCGTAGCGCGACGTTTGCGCCGCCGATGCTTTTTCGAGAGGTTTTGAAAGGTAAGCACTGAATGACTCAACGTAACCCGATGAATCCGCGCAACCAGGAACGGCCCAAGGGCAAGACCCGCAAGTCCGCGAGCTCGGCAAAGCTCGTCAAGCCCGCAGGCGCCTCCGTATCCGTGACCACCGACCGCGCCCGCAAGAAGCAAAAGGACAAGGAGCGCAAGGAGAAGGAGAAGGCCGAGGCCGCGCAGGACCGCAAGCGCGAGGCCCTGCTCACGGTGGGCACGCAGGCGCTGCCCGAGTACAAGAAGTGGCGCCGCTGGTGGGTCGTCTCGCTCATCGTCGCCATCGTGTGCGTGCTCGCGTCGTGGCTCGCCTCGATCTACGGCAACAACGGCGAGGTCTCGCAGCAGTTCCACGACCTCATGCAGCCGCTCAGCATTGCCGGCATCGTCATCGGGTACGCGGCCATCATCTTCGCGCTGTTCATCGACTTCAAGAAGATCCGCCCCCTGCGCAAGGCGCAGCAGGCACGGGCCCAGCACCTCTCGAAGAGCGAGAAGCGCAAGCTCGACCAGCAGATCGCGCTGAGCGAGAAGGCGCAGGCCGAGCAGAAGGGCGCCAAGCGCCGCATGCCGTGGGACAAGAAGGAAACGGACGCCGCAAAGCACGACGACGCCGATGCGAAAGACGCCAGCAAGAAAGACGCCAGGAAAGCGTAACGGGAGAACACGATGCTGTTTACTGCGAAGTACGTCATACCGGTTACCGCCCCGTTCATCGAAGACGGTGCCGTGCTCGTCAGAGGGGACGAGATCGCCGATGTCGGCCCCGCCGAGTTCCTGAAGGCCAAGTACCCGGACGAGGAAGTACGCGACATGGGGCTTTCCGCCCTCATGCCTGGCTTCGTCGACGTGCACACGCACCTGGGCTACACGGCGCTGCGCGGTATGTTCGGCGACCTGCCGTATTCCGATTGGAAGCGCGCGGTGCTGCGCCGCGAGGTGCTCTTCACCCCGCAGGATTGGATTGACTCGGCGCGCCTGGGCTCGCTCGAGGCCGTCGCGTCCGGCATCACGACCATCGCCGACATCACCTCGACGGGCAGTTCCTTTGTGGCTGCATCCGAAATCGGCCTGCGCGCCCGCATCTACCGCGAGGTCATGACCATCCACGGCAACCATGCCGATGCCGTCGTGCAGGAGGGCGTTGACGACATCAAGGCCTGGCGCGAGCAGGACACGAGCTCGCGCATCCAGTTTGGCATCGCGTCCGGCCCCATCTACTCGTGCCATCCCAAGGTGTTCAGCTCCATCGCGCGCTACGCCAACGAGAACGGCGTCCCGGTTGCCATGCACCTTGCGGGCAGCCACGAAGAAGACGACTTCATCCGCTATGGCTCCTCGCCGTTTTCCGTCCACACGTCCGAGCACGAGAACCACCGCCTGAGCGAGGCGTACCCGCCGTGGCTGCCCGCAGGCGTCTCGCCGGTCAAATACGTCTCCAACTGGGACATCCTGGACGTCCCCGAGATGCTGGCCGTGCACTGCGTGCACGTGGACGACGAGGATATCGCGACGCTCGCGGAAAAGGGCGTCGACATCGCGTACTGCCCGCGCATCAACGCCAAGCTCAGCATGGGCTCGGCGCCGCTCATCAAGTTCTTGGCGGCAGGGATCACCGTCGGGCTCGGCACCGACTCCCCTGCGGCGGTCGACACGACGGACATGATCGACGAGATGCACACCGGCCTGATGATCACCCGCGCGACCAGCCCCGATAGGCGCATCCACCTGCGTTCTGACCAGATGCTGCGCATGGCGACCATCAACGGCGCCCGCGCGCTGCACGTCGAGAACAGCATCGGCTCGCTCGAGATCGGCAAGAAGGCGGACATCATCGCGGTCGACCTGCACAACTCGCACCAGAACCCGACCAACAACCCCGAGAGCGCGGTCATCTACACGGCAAACCAGGACAACGTCAAGATGACGATGATCGACGGCAAGATCTTGTACGACAACTTCACGCACGTCTCCGGCGTCGACCGTGACGGCATCGTCGCGCGCGCCAACGAGCTGCGCGAGCGCATCCGCGCCAACGTCGACAACGACGAGCTGCGCGAGGCGATGCTGGACAGCGCGAGCGAAGACCGCCGCGACCGTTTCAACAGGTAGAAAGACGAAGAGCACATGGCACAGAAGTACAAAAAGCAGACCCAGCACGACAAGGTCGAGGCCGCACGCGCGGAGGAATACCGCAGGCTGAAGGCGGAAAAGCGCAAGCGCGTCGTCGTCACCGTGTTTTCCGTCCTCATCTGCGTGCTGCTCATCTTCGCGTTCTGCTTCCCGGCAGTGACGATGCTGATGAAGTAGGCAACCTGGCAACAAGAGCAAACGTGCGAAAGCCGCACCCCTTTCGGGTGCGGCTTTTTTCATGCCCGAAAATCTGGTGTTTTCCGTGAGCTCTTGAGCGGTGCGTTCCTGTTCCTGGCCGGGTGCTGGTCGGAGCGGGCTCTTCTTTGGCTCGGAATGAGCTCGTGGCTGGGTCTGCGAAGTGCTCAGACTTTGCGGGGTGGTTTTGGCAGGTCGTTTCAAGCGATAGTCACTCATGCGTTACCTACGACGAATGAGGAGGCGACATGGCAAGACAACGCAGG
>CACZQA010000141.1 GCA_902783175.1 uncultured Coriobacteriaceae bacterium | reverse complement strand
GTGTACGGCAAGGGCGCGGACAAGGAGAAGAGCTCGGGGCCGCGTTTCAAGCAGGCCGCCGAAAGCGACGTCTTCGCCGTGGGCGACAAGGTCGACCACAAGACCTTCGGAATCGGGCAGATTCTCGCCATCGACGGCGACAAGATGACCATCCGCTTCTCGAAGTCCGGCAAGACGAAGAAGCTCCTGAAGGGCTATGCGCCCATCGTCAAGCTCGATCAGAACAAGTAGCAACTCATGTCCATTGGGCGCGTTACGGCGCGAGAAAGTGCGTGCATGCGCGGTATAATCTGCGCTGCTAACCTAAGTCTAGGAGGATTTTAATGGCTGAAATCTTTGTCGTGGGGCATCGCAACCCGGATAACGACGCGATCATGTCCGCATCCGTGTTGGCAGATCTCAAGAACAAGCTCGACGGCGACAACCACTACAAGGCGGTTCGCCTGGGCCCGCTGCCCGCCGAGTCCGAGCTCGTCTTTACCGAGTTCGGCGTCGAGGCCCCCGAGCTTATCGACCATGTCGACGAGGGGCAGAAGATTATCCTGACCGACCACAACGAGCTTGGACAGGCGGTCGCGGGCATCGACAAGGCAGAGGTAGTCGAGATCGTCGACCACCATCGCATCGCCGACGTGAGCACCGCCGCGCCGATCACGTTCATCAACCTGCCGCTCGGCTCGACCTGCTCCATCATCACGAAGATCTTCGACTACTACGGAATCGAAATCGAGAAGGACGCGGCCGCGCGCCTGCTCGCCGCCGTGCTCACCGACACGGTCATCCTGAAGTCGCCCACCGCCACCGAGGAAGACCGCACCATCGTCGAGCGCCTGAGCGCCATCGTCGGCGTCGATCCCGTGGAGTTCGGCATGAAGCTGTTCAAGTCCCGCGGCGGAGACGACGACGTCACCGTCGAGGAGATCTGCAGCCGCGACTCCAAGGAGTTCAACTTCGGCGGCAAGAAGGTCTGGATCGCCCAGTACGAGACCGTCGACCTCGAGGGGCTGCGCTCCCGCACGGCAGAGATAGCCGCCCAGGTCGAGAAGGTGCAGGCAGACGGCGGCTACGATGCCGCGCTCATGCTGCTCACCGACATCATCCAGGAAGGCTCCGACTTCATCGGCGCGGGTGACATCAAGTTCATCGAAGACGCGTTCGGCATCTCGTTTGCCGAAGGCCCCGTCTGGATGCCCGGCGTGCTCTCGCGCAAGAAGCAGGTCGCTGCCAAGCTCATCGAGTTCACCAGCTAAGTCGTCTCGTTCGTTTACGTCTGCGCGGTTTCGGCGGCACGTCGTCGGAACCGCGCCTTTTGCTTCTATAGGTGCGTGCCTTGAATATCGAATCTACCGTCTTGTACTCCACCTGGGGCTGGCTCGGCGTCATCGTCGGGGCGGCTTTCCTCATCGGAGCTGCCGCCGTCCTCACTCATGTGCTCGTCAGGTTCGTGAGCAAGATCATCCTCGCCGCAAGCGATGGGCGCGTCGCCGGCTCCATCCTCAACAACATCCTGCGCGTCACCATCTGGGTCATCGCGATCGCCCTCGTGCTCAGATTGTGCCTGGGCATCGACCCGACTCCGCTATGGGGCGCTCTGGGCGTCGGAGGCATCGCGCTGTCCCTGGGCGCGCAATCGACGATCAGCAATCTCATCGGCGGTCTTCTGATCACGCTCTCCAAGGACACGACCGTCGGCGACTGGGTGGTCGTCGGCGGCATCGAAGGGGAAGTGAAGGACATCACCTGGCGCAAGATGCTCGTCCAAGACGAGCTGGGAAACCTCCACAACATCCCAAACTCCACGCTCACCACCTCCACGGTGACCGTTCTCACGAAGTACTTCTCCGTTGCGTTGCCGCTCGTGCTCGACAGCCATTGCGACATCGCCGCGGTAGATGCGGAGCTTCCGGGCGTCGTCTCCAAGGCTCTCGTCGCAGAGGGCATGCAGTACGAGGGCAAACCGCCCGTGTTCACGGTCAACGGCACCGAGCCGTTCGGCATCTCGTGCACGCTGCGCTGCTATGCCAAGCGCTCGTTCGGGACGGGCCAGGTGACCAAGACCGCCATGGAGGCGAGCATCGGCTATCTCACGGAGCACAACGCCCTCGCATCGAAGGGCTAGCCGTCTTTCGCGTGCGCAACTTGCCGAGTTTGGCATGTCATGCGTGGCGCTGTCCGTGTAGAATGGGGCGTACTTGTATCTTCATACGAAAGGACTTTTCCAACCGTGCGCAAACTGGTAGAAGACCTCGTCACCTCAGCCTTGAGCCAAGCCGTTCAAAGCGGAGAGCTTGCCCTGCCCGAACTGCCCGCCCCGAGCGTCGAGCGTCCGCGTGACCTCGAGCACGGCGACTGGGCAACCTCCGTCGCCTTGAAGCTCGCCAAGCAGGCGCACATGAACCCCCGACAGATCGCCGAGATCATCGCCAGCCACATGGAAAGCCCCGCAGTCGAGCGCATCGAGGTCGCCGGCCCCGGCTTCATCAACGTCAAGCTCGCCGATTCCGCCCTGCAAGACGTGTTCAAGGAGGTCCGCGCCCAAGACGCCGCGTACGGCAGGACGCATGCGGGCGATGGCGTGAAGGTTGACCTCGAGTTCATCTCCGCGAACCCGACCGGGCCCATGCACCTCGGGCACGGGCGTTGGGCGGCGCTTGGAGACGCGATGGCCAACGTGCTCTCGTTTGCCGGCTATGACGTTACGCGCGAGTTCTACATCAACGACGCCGGCAACCAGATGAACGTCTTCGCCGACTCCGTCTCGCACCGCTACCTGCAGGTCGCGCGTCTCGTCGCCGCCGGCAGCAGCCTTGCCCAGGCGCACGACGAGATCGTCACGAACATGGACAGCTACCGCGCCGAGCTGCCGGAAAACTGCTATGCAGGCGCCTACATCGTCGATATCGCGGCCCGCATCTTCGATTCCGAGGGGGATGCCTGGGTCGAGGCCGACGAGGCCGCGCGCGACGCGCACTTCAAGGAGGTCGCTTACACCGCGGTGCTCGACCACGTGAAGGCGCTGCTCCACAGCTTCGGCCTCGACTTCGACGTCTGGTATTCCGAGCGCACCACGTACGCTAAGGATGCCGACGGCAGCTCCCGTCTCTCGCGTGCGCTCGACGCGCTGCGCGAGGGCGGCTACCTGTACGAGAAGGAAGGTGCCGTCTGGTTCAGGACGACCGATTTCGGTGACGACAAGGACCGCGTCCTCGTCAAGGCCGACGGATCCTACACCTACTTCGCGCCCGACATCGCCTACCATAAGAACAAGCTCGACCGCGGCTTCGACCGTTGCATCGACATCCTCGGCGCCGACCACCATGGCTACATCAAGCGCATTCAGTCGGTCGGTCACGTGTTCGGCCACCCGGGCCAGCCCGAGGTCGTCATCGGCCAGATGGTCAACCTGTTCAGGGACGGCGTGGCGGTCCGCATGTCCAAGCGAACCGGCGAGATGGTCACGTTCGAGGAGCTCATCGACGAGGTCGGCGTCGACGCGACACGCTACCTGATGCTCTCGCGCTCGACCGACCAGACCATCGACTTCGACATCGCCTTGGCGAAAAAGCAGGACTCCTCCAATCCGGTCTACTACGTGCAGTACGCGCATGCGCGCATCTGCTCGCTGCTGCGCAAGGCCGCCGCGGCACGCGGTATCTCCGAAGAGCAGGGTCCCGATGCGCTCGCCGAGGCGCTCATCGCACGCGATGCCGACCTCTCGGCGCTCGTCGACGACGCGGAGCTCGCGCTGGCGCGAAAGATCGACGAGTTCCCGGAGCTTGCGGCAGGTTGCGCACGCGACCTCGCGCCGTTCCGCATCACGCATTACGCGCAGGACCTCGCGAGCACGTTCCACCAGTTCTACACCCAGTGCCACGTGCTCACCGACGACGATGTGCTCACAGCTGCACGCCTGTTCGCCGCAGACGCGACGCGACGCGTGCTCAGAAACGCGCTCGGCCTGCTCGGCGTGAGCGCACCGGAGAAAATGTAGTCTCGAGGGTTAGGAAAGTCACATGTCCATCGCACCCAAACGCCCGCATCTGGAGCCAGATTACCTGACCGCGGACAAGCTGCTCAAAGTCGCCCCCACGACCATGGAGGTCAAGGGCAACAAGGTCACGATCGGCGGGGTCGACCTGCTTGACATCGCGCGCGAGTACGGCACGGCCCTGTACGTGTACGACGAGAACCACATCCGCCGCCAGCTGCGCTCCTACGTGAACGAGTTCAAGGTCTGCTACCCGCAGAGCACCATCATCTACGCGGCGAAGGCGTTCTGCTCGGTCGCCACCGACAAGATCGTCGCCGAAGAGGGCGTCGGCATCGACGTCGCGAGTGGCGGCGAGCTGGCGTTCGCGAAGGCAGCGGGCTTCCCGATGGACCGTGTCTTCGCGCAGGGCAACAACAAGACCGAGCGCGAGATCCACGAGTGCATCGAGGCGGGCGTTGCGTGCTTCGTCGTTGACACCCATGAGGAGCTCGACCGCATCTCCAAGGAGGCGGTGGCCCACGGCATCGAGCAGCGGGTCATCCTGCGCATCTGCCCGGGCATCGAGGCCGACACGCACGCCTACATCCAGACGGCCAACGAGGACTCCAAGTTCGGCTTCAACATCCGCAACGGCGCTGCCGAGGCTGCCACCAAGTACGCGCTGAGCCTGCCCGGCATCGAGCTCTCGGGCTACCACTGCCATATCGGCTCGCAGATTTTCGAGCTCCAGTCCTACGTCGAGGCCACCAACACCATGTTCTCGTTCATGAACGACATGAAAAACGAGCTCGGCTTCGTCGCGCGCGACTACGATATGGGCGGCGGACTGGGCATCCCGTACACCGTCTACGACGTTCCCGCCACCATCGCGCAGTTCGCCCGCGCGGTCACGTCCGCCATCCACAAGAACTGCGACAAGTACGATTACCCGTACCCCCACATCTACACCGAGCCTGGACGCTCCATCGTGGCTAACGCCGGCGTCACGCTCTACACCGTCGGCTCCGTCAAGGAGGTCCCGGGCATCTGCACGTACGTCGCCGTCGACGGCGGCATGACCGACAACATCCGCACGGCGCTCTACGGGTCGCAGTACGAGGCCTTCGTCGTCAACAACGCCGACAAGCCGCGCGACATGATATGCGACGTCGTCGGCAAGCACTGCGAATCCGGCGATGTCATCGTCAAGAACTCGCCGCTGCAGCACTGCAAGGCGGGCGACATCATCTGCGTGCTCGGCACCGGCGCCTACTGCAACGAGATGGCGAGCAACTACAACAAGCAGGTTCGTCCCGGCGCCGTGCTGGTAAAAGACGGCAAGGTTCGCGAGATCATCAGGCGCGAGACCTACGACGACCTGCTCGCACGCGAGGTCTACTAGATGACACGACAGACCGAAGGAGGGCTTATGCGCACGGTGAACATCGGCTTGGTCGGCAGCGGAACGGTCGGCGGCGGTTTCATCAGCATTCTCCAGAAGCACCACGACGAGTTTCTGCGCCACCAGGGCGTCGATCTGAATCTCGCCAAGGCGACCACGAGAACGCTCTCGAAGCTCCGCGCGCTCGGAGTGCCCGAGGACAGGATCGTCGAGTCCTATCGCGAGATCGTCGAAGACCCCGCCATCGACATCGTCGTCGAGCTCGTCGGCGGCGTCGGCTTTGCGGCAGATGTCGTGCTCGACGCGCTCAACGCCGGCAAGACGGTTGTGACGGCGAACAAGGCCCTCATGGCCACGCGCGGCAAGGAGATCTTCGACACCGCGGAGAAAAACGGCGTCGAGATCTTGTTCGAGGCATCCGTCGGAGGCGGGATCCCCATCATCCAGCCCATGAAGCACCAGCTCACGGGCAACGAGATCACGTCCGTGCTCGGCATCGTCAACGGCACGACCAACTACATGCTCACGCGCATGGAAGACGGCCTGTCCTACGAAGAGGCGCTGAAAGAGGCGCAGGAGCGCGGCTTTGCCGAGGCAGACCCCACGGCAGATGTCGAGGGACATGACGCCGCGGCCAAGATCGCCATCCTGTCCTCGATTGCCTTCAACTCGCGCGTCGTGCTCGAGGACGTCTACACGGAGGGCATCAGCACCATCAAGCAGATCGACCTGCACTATGCAAAGGAGATGGGCTACCGCGTCAAGCTGCTCGCCATCGCCCACAAGCTCGACGACGGCATCGACGTGCGCGTGCACCCCACCATGATCCCCGAAAGCCATCAGCTCGCCAGCGTGTGCGGTGTCTACAACGCCATCTACGTGACCGGAGACGCCGTGGGGGACTGCATGTTCTTCGGCGAGGGCGCGGGCGCTGGACCTGCCGCATCTGCCGTCATGGGCGACGTCATCGAGGCGGCCAAGCGCATCGTGCTCGACGTCAAGCCGCTTGACGGCTGCACCTGCACCGACCGCCTGCCCATCAGGGACGTCGGCCAGCTCAACGCCAAGTTCTACCTGCGCATCGTCGCAAACGACGAACGCGGCGTGCTCGCTGCCGTCAGCCGCGTTTTCGCCGATAACGGCGTCTCCATCAGGAGCATGATCCAGCCGACGACGGACCGCGAGAGCGCCGAGCTCATCTTCATGACCCACCATGCGCTCGAGGCAAACGTCGAGAAAGCCCTGACCGAAATCGAGGCGCTCGCCTCCATCAAGGAAATAGGAACCATCATTCGCGTCGAGGAGGAATAAGCACGTGACGCTATCTGAGCAAGACGTTCGCGACATCGCCGAATACGTCCGCATCGGGTTGACCGATGAGGAGGTAACGGAGATGCAGCGTGACCTTAACAGCATCATCGAGACCTTGAAACCCATCACCGAATACGACCTCGAGGGGGTCGAGCCCACGTTCCACCCGATCGGCGACCTTTCCAACGTCATGCGCGAAGACGTGGTCGTCGCTCCGTTCCCGCGCGAGGTCGCTTTGCAGAACAGCGACTCGGTCCAAGACGGCTGCTTCGAGATTCCCTCCATCTTGGGCGAGGGGGGCGATCGCTGATGCAGGACTACAAGCAGCTCACGATCAGGCAGATCCGCGACGGCCTTTCCGCCAAGCAGTTCTCCGCACGCGAGCTCGCCGATGCCGCGTTCGCCGAGATCGAGGCGCAGGACAAGGACATCCACGCATTTCTCGAGCTGACGCCCGAGCTGGCCTATGCGCAGGCCGACAAGCTCGACGCTGCCATCGCGGCAGGCGACGAGCTCGGCAACCTGGCCGGCGTTCCCATCGCCTTCAAGGACAACATGAACCTCACCGGCACGCACACGACCTGCGCAAGCCGCATGCTCGAGACCTACGTGAGCCCCTATGACGCCACGTGCGTCGCGAACGCGATCAACGCCGGCGGCATCCCCATCGGCAAGACGAACATGGACGAGTTCGCGTTCGGCTCCTCGACCGAGACCTCGTACTTCGGCAAGACCATGAACCCCTGGGACCTCGAGCGCGTGCCCGGCGGCTCTTCCGGCGGTTCTGCCGCCTGCGTGGCCGCGGGTATGACCACCGTCTCGCTCGGCTCCGATACCGGCGGTTCCATCCGCCAGCCAGGCAGCTTCTGCGGCGTGGTCGGCATGAAACCCACCTACGGCGTCGTGAGCCGCTATGGCGTCGTCGCCTTCGGTTCCTCGCTCGACCAGGTCGGCCCCTTTGGC
>CACZQA010000140.1 GCA_902783175.1 uncultured Coriobacteriaceae bacterium | reverse complement strand
GGCCGGTAGGGGAAGCTCGCAAGGTCCTCTTCGCTCGTGACGCCTGAGAGCACCAGGCAGGTGTCGAGGCCCGTCTCGATGCCGGCGATGACGTCGGTGTCCATGCGGTCGCCCACGATGGCGGCCTCGGACGAGTGCACGCCGAGCAGCTGCAGCCCCGTGCGCATCATGAGCGGGTTGGGCTTGCCCACGAAGTACGCCTTCTTGCCGGTGGCCTCTTCGATGGGTGCGACGAGCGCGCCGCAAGACGGCCTGATGCCGCCTTCGAAAGGCGCCGAAACGTCGCTGTTCGTTGCTACCAGGCGCGCCCCGTTGCTCACCAGGATCGATGCGGTCACGATGCTCTCGTAGTCGTAGCTGGGCGTTTCGCCCACCACCACGAAGTCGGGGTTCTCGCTGGTCATGGTGACGCCCGCTTTCGCAAGCGCGGTCGTGAGGCCGTGCGCGCCGATCACGTAGGCCTTGCAGCCGGGCATCTGGCTCGACAAGAAGCGCGCCATCGAGAGCGCGCTCGTGTAGAAGTGGTCGGCGCCGACGTCGACGCCCATGCGCGCGAGCTTGTCGTGCAGGTCCTGCGGGGTCTTCTCGCTCGAATTGGTGAGGAAGAGGAACTGCTTCCCGCTCGTCTTGAGCCACTCGATAAATTCCCTGGCGCCGGGGAGCAAACGGTCTCCATGGTAGATGACGCCGTCCATATCGCAGATGAAGCCGCTTTTGCTGCGGAGTTGTTCCATGCGGTCCTCTTTCCTGTTGACGATGGGTGTGTTTGTGTTGCTGCCAATGTTGCATACGGGAAACTATCGGTCTGTTTGAATCACAACGTGGGACGTGACGGTTCCGCAACGCTTGGAAGCGCGCCGATGCTCGGCGGATGCATGCGCTTACGTCTCGTCTGTGAATCACAACGTGGGACACGACGGTTCCGTAACGCTTGCGGTTCGACGTCGATGCGCGGCGGCGCAAATGGCACGAGGGGCCGTGGGTATCGTCTCACTTTGGCACGATACCCACGGCCCCTCGTGCCATTTGCGCTTATGCAGCTTGCATACAATCCCGAGAAAAACCCTGTCTCGTTTGCAAATTGAAGGTCCTCACGTCTTCGGGAATCCTTGTTCAAAGTAGGGACTGTGGTGACTCCGCGGCTGCAAGGGCAGCTGAGGGGCACGCGCATTCCGTGCATCCGCAAGCTGCGCCGACGCGGCGCTGGGGGTCGCGTCGGCGCAGAGAAAGGCGGGCAAGGATGGAAGAAGAAAGGGGATAAGCATGAGTGACGAGAACAAGGTCACTGCGGCGGAGGTGCCAAAACGGCAAGACGTCGCCGCGGGCAACGGGGCATCCGAGCCGACGCTGCCGGCAGACTACAAGCCGCTCTCCAAGCCGTTGAAGGTCTTCTACGGCGTTGGCGACTTCGGCTTCAACATCATGAATTCGGTGGAGAACTACTACTTCGTGTTCTTCCTCACCAACTGCGCGATGCTCGACCCGGTGCTGGCCGGCATCGTCTCGACCGTGGGCTCCATCATCGACGCGATCGTCGGCTGGCTGTGGGGCGCCATCATCAACACGATCAAGCCCATGCGCTGGGGCCGCTACCGTTCCTGGCTGTTCATCATGCCGTGGATCGTTCCGATCTTGTTTGGACTCGATTACTTCAGGTTCTCGGACAACCCGGTTATCACCGCAGTGCTGATCACGATCTTCTACGTCGCGTCGCACTGCTGCTGGGACTTCCCGTACGTGGCAAACGTCTCGCTCATCGCAGTCGTCGGCCAGACGCCGGAAGACCGCGCGCACCTCGCGTCCACGCGCGGCATGTGGTCCAACGCGTCGAAGATCCTGTTTGCCTACATCTTCCCGCCCGTCGCCATGCTCGGCGCGATGCTGCTCGGCAACCAGAACTCCGACCCTGCAGCTGCACCTGCTAACTACGCGTTTGCGGCATTCGTCTTCGGTTGCGTTTTCGCTGCTCTCTACAACGTCCACTTCGCCATGACGAAGGGCTACGAGAAGGAGTACTCGAAGGAAGAGCTCGCCAACTGGAAGTCCAGCAAGAAAACCGATAAGAGCAACAACAACGCTGGCGACCTCGGCCGTTCCATCGCCCAGAACCCCAACGTTATCTTCCTGATGCTCGGCGATGTCGCCAAGTGGATCTTCAACTTCGTCGTCGGCGGCACGGCCGTGTACTACTTCACCTTCGTCGCGTTCAACCCCGGCATGCTCGCCACCTACATCTTCGCGAGCAACATCGCCTGCGTCGTCGGCGCCTACCTCGGCGGTCCCGTCGCCAAGGCGCTGAAGGGCTCTAAGAACGCGGTCATCACCGCCTTCATCGTCATGATCGCGATGCTGCTCATCGCGCGCTTCATGTTTGCCCAGATGATAGTCGTCGTGGTCTGCATGTCCATCGCGCAGGCTGGCTACGGCCTCATCTACGCGGTCATTCCCGCGATGTACGGCGACTGCGTCGTGTACTCCGAGTGGAAGACCGGCAAGAACTCCGCAGGTTGGATCTCCGGCCTGCAGGTCCTGCCCCTCAAGATCGGCTTCTTCGCCCGTGGCGTCGTCATCCCCGCCATCCTGGGTGCGGCCGGCTTCGTCGCCGGCATGACCGCCGACCAGTCCACGCCTGCCCTGCAGGAAGGCATCGTCAACGGCTGGTTCGTGCTTCCCGCGATCCTGTGCGTCATCTCGATGCTGATCCTCTTGTTCGGGTACAGGATCAACAACGAAGTCTTGCTCAAGTGCGAAAACGAGATCGCCGAGCGCAAGCAGAACGAGAAGGACTCCGAATAGTCCTTGACCCAGGTGCACGGCCCTCGTCCGGAGGGCTGTGCACCATTTTTCCGCTATCGCATGGTACTGTGTGATGTGTTGTGCGGCCGCCTGCGCGGCGGCGCACCGCGGGAAGTGAGAGGAGTGCAAATGGCAAGCATAGCCGGTGCGTTTTCAGAGGCATACGCCAAGCGGCGCAAACGTTCCCCGCTCGAGATCGGGCTCTCGACGGGCGTGCTCATCGTGGCGATCGTCGTCTGCGTGTTGCTGATCAAGCTCTTCCAGCCGGACCAGATTCTCCTCTTCCTGTTTCCCGTCTTGATTATCGGGATCCTGGTCACCATCCACACGGTCAGGAGCAATCCCAAGAACAAGGCCGACGCCAAAGACGAGCACGAGACGTGCATGCCCATCCTCGAGCGCTACAACGAGAAGCGCAACATCAAGCATCTGATGAGCGACTACCACGAGTGGTGGGAAGGCGAACACAGCAACTACACGCGCATGCACTTTGCCGAGAAGGTCATCGTGATCTTGCAGGACAACAGAAAGTACGAGTCGGCGCTCAAGGTGCTCTACCAGGTGGCAGAACTGCCGCTCAAGGGGCGCGACCACTACGACTTCGACAACTACCTGCAAAAGACCGAGCCTGCCCTCAAAGAGGGGCTGGCAAAGCAGCGCAAGGCGCAGGGCAGGCAGGTCGCCTAAGCCCGCACCCCGTATGGCGCGCAGCGTGTGATGCGAGTGTCTCTACAGCGCGGTGCTACTTGTTCTCGTACGTCGCCGCCTTCTTGATGAACGTGCCCAGGTCGATCTCGTCGAGCGCGTCGAGCAGCTCTTGATGCGTGTTCATGACGATCGGGCCGTACCAGGCGATAGGCTCGCCGAGCCGCTCCGAGCACATGAACAGAATCTCGATCGGCGCGACACCGGCCTCGATGGTCACCGTGTCGCCTTCGCCCAGCTTGGCGGCGGTCTTGGTGGCAACGGGCGTGCCGCTCACCACGGCGTCGCCTTCCAACGTGAAGACCATGACGGATTTGTTGCCGCCTGGCACGTCCAGCTCCACCTTTCCGTGCGGCTCCAGGTGGATGTCGTAGAAATCGAGCGGCGAGTACTTGCCCTGGATTCCCGAATGACCCTGGTACGAGCCTGCGACAAGGCGCAGCTTTCCCGCATCGAGCGCGAATTCCTGAATCTCGTCGTTGAGGATGCCGTGATAGAACGGGTCTGCGGTCATCTTGTAGCGTGCGGGGATGTTGAGCCACAGCTGCACGCCTAGCATGCGCTCGGCCGGCTGGGGCATCTCGGAATGGAAAGCGCCCGAACCGGCGGTGAGCCACTGGGCCTCGCCGTCGTGGATGGCCGCCTTGGTGCCCAGGTGGTCTTCGTGGACGATCGTGCCCTTGGACAGGAAGGTGACCGTCTCGATTCCACGGTGCGGGTGCATGGGGAAGCCCGCAACGTAATCGGCGGGGTCGGTCGAGTCGAACGCGTCGAGCATGAGGAAGGGGTCGTAGACGTCGGTCGTCTCGTTACCGAGCACGCGCACGAGGCTGACTCCTGCGCCGTCGACCGCACGGTATCCCTGGACCTGGCTGTTCACTTTTCTGAGCATGTGCGTGCCTTTCTATTCTTCGTGTGCGCCGCGCGTCTGCTTCCGGTACGCGGCCAGCAATCGCACGAGTTCTTTTTTCTCGTCTTTTGTCCAAACGCCGAACTTTTCCTTGAACATCCGCTCGTTTTCGGGGGCGATCCGCTCGATGAGCACACAGCCCTCTTTGGTGAGCGAGACGATGCTCCTGCGGTGGTCGGCCGGGTCCTGCGCGCGCTCGACGAGGCCCATCTTCTGAAGGTTGCCGATGACGACGGGGATTGTCCCGTTGCTGCTGAGAACGGCTTCCTTGATCTCGCTGACCGTGAGGCTTCCCTTGCTCAGCAGCGCTTCGAGCACCGCGAATTGGGGGAGGGTGAGCCCGTGGGCCGAGCTGATGGCGGCGGTCTCGCGGTCGAGGTCCTTCACGAGCCGGTGGAGCGCGATTATCAGGTACGAGTCTTCTCTCATGCGCCGGCTGCCTCCTTT
>CACZQA010000139.1 GCA_902783175.1 uncultured Coriobacteriaceae bacterium | reverse complement strand
CCCAGCTGAAAAAGCGATGGAACGCGTGCTTCCTTCCCGCTACTATCGGTGAAGGCGATTTCCATGCGCCGCGCGAGGACAGAAGGGGAGACACATGCGCAAAGTTGCAGTGATCGGAGGAGGAGCTTCGGGGCTTGCCGCTGCCATCTCGGCGGCGCGAGCGGGTGCCGAGGTGACCATTTACGAGCAAAAGGATCGAGTCGGCCAGAAGATTCTCGCCACGGGCAACGGGCGCTGCAACCTCACCAACACGACAATCGTCCCCGAGGACTACAACGCCCCGTACTTCGTGACGGGCATCTTGAGCAAGTACGGCCCGCAGGAGATTCGCAACTGGTTTGCGCACCTGGGTCTTCTTACATTCGAGGAGCGCGAGGGGCGCGTCTACCCGCTCACCAACACCGCGACGAGCGTGCTCGACGTGCTCAGACTCGCCGTCGAGCGCCTTGGCGTCACGGTCGAGTGCAACCATCCCATCTCCAGCTTGGATGAAGTCGATGCGGACCGCTACATCGTCGCGACGGGCGGCGGCAGCGGCCTGCTCGGAAAAAGCGGGCACGTCATCGAGCCGTTTCATCCCATCTTGTGCTCGCTGGCAACCGACAGAAAGCCGATTCGAGGGCTGTCGGGGATTCGCGCACGCGTGCAGGTCAACGTGTATGCGACCGGCACGACGGCGGGTGAACCTTTCGCGAGCGAATACGGCGAGGTGCTCTTTCGCGATTACGGGCTTTCGGGCGTTGTCATCTTCGATATGTCGCGCTATGCGCAGCCGCAGGACCTGATCTCGCTCGACTTTCTGCCTGGGCTCAACGAAGACGAGACGCTCTCGCTGCTCGAGCAGCATCTGGATATTCTCGTGGGCGAGTCGCTCACGGGGGATGTGCCCAGCTACCAGGAGCTGCTGTGCGGCATGTTCCAGTCGCGCGTTGCCGACGCCATCTTGCGCATGGCGGGCGTGAAGCCATCCGCGCAGGTAGAGCGCGACATGCTCGCAAAGGTGGCGATGGTCTGCAACGACTTCCGCATCGAGGTCGCGGGCGTGGGCGACGCAAAGCACGCGCAGGTCACGCGCGGAGGCGCGGCGATATCGGAGTTCGATGCGGACACGCTCGAGTCGCTGGTGACCCCGGGCGTCTATGCGTGCGGCGAGGCGCTCGACGTCGACGCGAAGTGCGGCGGCTACAACCTCCACTGGGCGTGGGCGAGCGGTATCGTCGCAGGTCAAGAGGCTGCATCTGGAGAGTAGGAGGCGCACCGTGGAAGTCGAGTACAAGTGGGACCTGACGGATGCGGGCGGGCTTGCGGCGCTCGATGCGGCTGAGAAGCTCTCGCCGTATATCCGCGGCGTCGAGAACATCAGCATGCACGCGACCTACTACGACACGGTCGACGGCGACGTGTTCGCCCTGCGCGGCGGTCTGCGCAAGCGCGCGGAAAACGGCGTCAGCGTGTGCTCGCTCAAGCTCGAGGTCGAGGTGAGCGATGGCAGGGCGACGCGCGAGGAATACGAGGTCGCCTGCGACGACATCCGGAAGGCGCTGGGGCTGCTCCCCGAGGTGGGCGCTCCCCGCGACGTCTGCGAGAAGCTCGCGGCAAAGGAGCTCAAGGTCAACTGCGAGACCGAGTTCGACCGCCGCGCGTTCAAGCTCGCGGTGGGCACGCAGGGGGCAGAAGACGCATTCGAGGCCGAGCTCGCCTTTGACGAGGGGGTCTTGCGCCGCGAGGGGCGCGAGCAGGAATTTCGCGAGATGGAGCTCGAGCACAAGGACGGCTCGCTCGACGCGTTCAACGACTTTGCCCTCGACATCCAGGACACGGCGCACCTCACGCCGCAACCGCTCTCCAAGCTCGCCCGCGCCATGTCCCTCTAACTGATACAAATGGCACGAGGGGCCGTGGGTATCGTGCCACTTTGATACGAGGGGACACCCCATCCGTCCACTCGCCAGCCCCACCGTTCCCGCGGAGCATATTCGCCCGCACCGATGCTTTTGGCGGCGGTAGTGCTATCGTGCATTCACAAGTCTGACCACAACGTCCGCGAGGGGGCCGCTATGCCTTGGAACAAAGAAATGCCCGCAAATCCTGTCGTCGCCGTTGCCGGTGCCACCGGTGTCGTCGGCCGTGAGATGCTCAAGGTTCTCGAGCAGAGGGATTTCCCGGCGTCCAAGGTCAAGGCTCTGGCCTCTGCGCGCTCCGCGGGCACCACGCTCCCGTTCAAAGGCGGCGAGCTCACCGTCGAGGAGATGACGCCGGAAAGCTTCGAGGGCGTCGACATCGCCCTGTTCAGCGCGGGCGCGGGCGTCTCCAGGCAGTTCCGCCAGGCAGTCGTCGACGCCGGCTGCGTCATGATCGACAACTCCAGCGCGTTTCGCCAGGAAAAAGACGTCCCGCTGGTCGTCCCCGAGGTTAACGCCCATGACCTCGCGTGGCATTCCGGCGTGATCGCCAACCCCAACTGCTCCACCATCGAGATGGTCGTCCCGCTCAAGGCGCTGGCAGACGCTGCCGGCGGCATCAAGCGCATCGTCGTGAGCACGTACCAGGCCGCATCCGGCGCCGGCATGAAGGCGATGAACGAGCTCTACAACCAGACCAAGCAGTTCCTCGCGGGCGAGCCGCTGACAATCGAGGCGTTCTCCGACCAGATCGCCTTCAACGTCATCCCGCACATCGACGTGCCGGTCGAGGACGATTACTACAAAGAAGAGTGGAAGATGGTCGTCGAGACCAAGAAGATCTTCGGCGACGACAGCATCGAGGTCGCCCCGACCTGCGTGCGCGTTCCCGTGCTGCGCTGCCACGCCGAGTCCGTGAACGTCGAGTTCAACGGGCCGATCAGCCCGGAGAAGGCCAAGGAAGTCCTGGCGGCCACGGAGGGCGTCACGCTCGAGGACGACTGCGCGAACCTCGTCTACCCGATGCCCGGCCTCAAGCAGGGCACCGACGACGTGTACGTCGGGCGCGTCCGCATCGACCGCACCGTCGAGAACGGCCTCGCGATGTGGTTCGTCATGGACCAGATTCGCAAGGGCGCCGCGCTCAACGCCGTGCAGATTGCAGAACGCCTCCTGCCGTAGAGGCTCGCCTCCCGGCAGCCGGCCATCCACGCACCAAAAGGGGCGGGTTCCCTGTCGCTGCGGCAGAGGTCCCGCCCCTTCGTCATGGAACGGGGAGGAAAAAGTTCATAGGAAAATGCTTCTATTGCGGCTACAATGTGGCGACGCAAGCAGCAATGCGAGTCAAGATATTCGAGGTGCAATGGGAGTACAGCAATCCAAGCGGACCAAAATCGTCTGCACGATGGGTCCGGCCTCCGACAGCGAACTCACGCTCAGGAACCTGATCGCCGAGGGCATGGACATCGCCCGCCTCAACTTCAGCCACGGTAGCCAAAACGAGCACCTCGCGCGCATCAACCGCATCAAGAAGGTACGCCGCGAGCTCAACGCCCCGACCGCGATCATGCTCGACCTGCGCGGCCCGCGCATCCGCACCGGCGCGCTCGTCGACGGAGCCCCCGTGCGCTTGCAGGCAGGCAAGCAGATCACGCTTACGGAAGCCCCGGTCGCGGGCACGAGCCGCCTCGTGCAGCAGACCTGCGCCGGCCTTGCGGGCTACATGCGCCCGGGTACCTCCATCCTCATAGACAACGGCCTCATCGAGCTGGCCGTCGACGAGACACGCGGGAGCGACATCGTCTGCACGGTGCAGAACAGCGGTATCCTGCGCGAGCACAAGGGCATGAACTTCCCCGGCACGCAGATCGACCTGCCCATCATGTCAGAGCACGATGAGCGCGACCTTTTGTTCGGCATCGAGCAGGGCGTCGACTTCGTGGCTGTCCCCGCCGTGCGAGACGCCGCGGACCTCGCCGTCGTGCGTGCGTTTCTCGACGGAAACGGCGGCGCCGGCATCGGGCTCATCGCCAAGATCGAGAACGAACGCGCCGTCGACAACATCGCCGCGATCGTCGATGCCTGCGACGGCGTCGTCATCGCGCGGGGTGACCTCGGCGTCGAGATGGATACCGAGCGCGTGCCCCATATCCAAAAGCAGATCGTGCGCCTGTGCAACGAGCGGCGCGTGCCCGTCATCGTCGCAGGCCAGATGCTCGAATCCATGATCGGCGAGCCGCGTGCGACGCGCTCTGACGTGGCCGACGTCGCAAGCGCCGTCTACGATGGCGTCGACGCGCTCATGCTGTCGAGCGAGACCGCGCTCGGCAAGTACCCGGGCACGACCGTGCGCATGATGGTACGCATCGCGGCGCAGACCGAGCGCTACCTGGCTGGCTCTGCCGCCAACGCGGCCGCACAGCCTGGCCCCGACGCCGCCGGCGCCGAAGAGCCCGTGCCGGTCTCGCCGATGGTCGCTCGGGCGGCCGTCCAGACCGCACATGCCGTCAATGCCAGTTGCATCGTCTGCCCGACGAGCACCGGCCGCACGGCGCGCGCTGTCTCCAAGCTGCGCCCGCGCGTGCCGATCTACGCCGTCGCGCCCTCCGAGCAGGTCATGCGCCGCATGCAGCTGTTCTGGGGCGTGACTCCCATGAGCGGCGGGCTTCCGGCACGCGTCGCCATGCAGCAGACCATCGCCAACGCGCAGGAGCAGGTGCTCGCGCGCGGCCTCGTCAAGCCGGGCGACCTCGCCGTCTTCACCGCAGGCGATGCCCAGACGAGCCCCGAGACCTCTGCTGTCGCGGGCGAGGCGCATGCCGGCACGAACGTCATGTACGTCGTGCAGATCAAAGATTCCGAGACAAACGCATAGGAGCCATCGATGCCTGATTACCATCTGGCCATAGATATCGGCGCGTCGAGCGGGCGCCACGTGCTCGGGCACGTCGAGGACGGGCGTATGGTCCTCGAGGAGCTCTACCGCTTCGACAACAAGCAACTGCGCAGCGCAGGGCATGACTGCTGGGACGTCGAGATGCTGTGGGAGAGCATTCTTGAGGGCCTCGAGGCTTGCAGGGACGCGGGCAAGGTCCCCTCGACCATCGGCATCGACACCTGGGGCGTCGACTTCGTGTTGCTCGACGCAGAGGGCAGGCTCGTGGGCGATGCCGTCGCATACCGCGACGAGCGCACCCAGGGCATCCCCGAGCGCGTCGACGAGCAGCTCGAGCCCAGCTCCCTCTATCACTCCTGCGGCATCCAGCGTCAGGCGTTCAATACGCTCTACCAGCTGATCGCGCTCAAGGGCGAGCATCCCGAGCAGCTCGAGCGCGCCGCGCGTTTTTTGATGATTCCCGACTACTTCAACTACCTGCTCACGGGCGTGGCGGTCAACGAGTACACGAACGCGACCACCACGAACATGCTCAACGCTCGCACGAAGGACTGGGACGCGAGCCTGCTCGAGATGTTCGGCATCCCATCGCGCCTGTTTGCCACGCCGCAGATGCCGGGGGCGGTGCTCGGTGGCCTGCTGCCCGAGGTGCAGCGCCGCGTCGGCTTTGACGCGCAGGTTGTGCTGCCGGCAACGCACGATACCGGCTCGGCCTTTCTGGCGGTGCCGGCGCGCGACGACGACGCGGTCTACATCAGCTCTGGCACGTGGAGCCTGCTCGGCGTCGAGAACGAGGGTCCTATCACCACCGAGGCGGCGCGCCTGCAGAACTTCACGAACGAAGGCGGCTACGCGTACCGCTTCCGCTTCTTGAAAAACATCATGGGCCTGTGGATGAACCAGTCCATTCGCCGCGAGTTCAACGGCGTGAGCTACGTCGAGGGCGCGGCCAAAAGCGCGCATGCGCTGCGTGGGGAGGGCGAGCCCGAAATCGGCTTCGGCGACCTCGTCGCCGCTGCGCGCCAGGCCGAAGACTTCCACGCCTACGTGAACGTCAACGACGACCGCTTTCTCGCGCCGCAGTCGATGATCGACGAGATCAGGCTCGCGTGCGAGGAGACGGGTCAGCCCGTTCCCGAGACGCCGGGGCAGATTATGCGCTGCGTGTACGAGAGCCTGACCAGCTGCTACGCCGCGGCCATCGCGGACCTGAGCGCGCTGACCGGCCGCACGTACACGTCGATCAACATCGTCGGCGGCGGCTGCCAAGACGGCCTGCTCAATCAGATGACGGCAAACGCCTGCGGCGTCCCGGTGTTTGCGGGTCCCATCGAGGGCACGAGCATCGGCAACCTCATCGTCCAGTTCCTGGCAGCGGGCGAGTTCGCGAGCCTGCAGGAGGCGCGCGACTCCGTCAGGGCGTCGTTTAGCATCGAGGAGATTCTGCCGGTCGAATAGCCGGTCTGAATACAGTGCGGCGTGGCGCATCCCCTTGCGCCGGGCTTGCAACACTGCACGTCAAACGTGCCGGCGACAAAACGCCGGCTGGAACAGAAAGCGAGTTCAACATGGAAAACGTCTACGAGTACGCCAAGGAGGCCTACGCCAAGCAGGGCATCGACACCGACGCCGTGCTCGACAAGCTGGCAGGCAAGGCGATTTCGGTCAACTGCTGGCAGGGCGATGACGTCGTCGGCTTTGACCAGGGCGACGACAACGCCGCATCCGGCGGCATCATGACCACGGGCAACTACCTGGGCCGCGCGCGCAACTTCAAGGAGCTCACCGCTGACTTCGAGAAGGCGATGACGCTCATCCCGGGCAAGAAGCGCATCAACCTGCACGCGTCCTACGCCATCTTCACCGACGAGAACCCCTGGGTCGACCGCGACCAGATCGAGTACAAGCACTTCGAGCCGTGGGTCGAGTGGGCAAAGGAGAAGGGCTACGGCATCGACTTCAACCCGACCTTCTTCAGTCACCCCAAGATGAACCACGGCCTGTCAGTCACCTCGCCCGATAAAGAGACGCGTGACTTCTGGATTCGCCATGGCCAGGCATGCCGCCGCATCGCCGAGCGCATCGGCGAGGAGCTCGACGACATGGTCCTCAACAACTTCTGGATCCCCGACGGCCTCAAGGACATCGCCGGCGACAAGTACGGCATGCGCGCCCGCCTGAAGGAATCGCTGGACGAGATCTACTCCTTCGAGACCCCGCACGTCATCGACGCGATGGAGCAGAAGGTCTTCGGCGTCGGCCTCGAGGGCTTTACCGTCGGCAACCAGGACTTCTACGTTTCCTACGCGGCCAAGAAGGGCGGCAACTTCTGCGTCCTGCTCGACACGGGCCATTTCAACCCCACCGAGGACGTCTCCGACAAGCTGCCGAGCCTGCTGCAGTTCTTCCCGTACGTCCCGCTGCACGTCACGCGCCCGATGCACTGGGATTCCGACCACGTCATCGTCCTCAACGACGACATCAAGAACCTCGCGGCGCAGATCGTCGCGTGCCCCGGCGGCTGGGAACGCACCGTCATCGGCCTCGACTTCTTCGATGCGGCCATCAACCGCATCGGCGCCTGGGCCGTCGGCACGCGTACTATGGAGAAGGCGCTGCTCTTCGAGCTGCTCCAGCCGTGGGACCGTCTGAAGAAGCTGCAGGACACCTACCAGGACTCCGAGCGCATGATGGTGTTCGAGCAGTTCAAGACCATGCCGTGGACGCTGGTCTGGGACGAGTACTGCAGGCGCCAGGGCGTCCCGACCGACGACGGCGTGTGGCCAGTCGTCAAAGACTACGAGGAGCGCGTTCTCATCAACCGCGACTAGATCCAAGATGGGCAGGGTGCCGCCGGTCGTGCGGTGCCCTGCCGTTTTTCGTTCGAAAAAGGGGAAGAACACATGAGCGTATTCACAGCAGAATGCATCGAGCGCTTCGAGCGCATGTGCATGGACGGCTTCGAGCAGGGCTGGCATGAGGCAAACGGCGGCAACCTGACCTACCGCATGACCGAAAAGGACGTCGAGGCGTGCGAGGACGACTTCGAGTTCTCGCGTCCGTGGGTCGAGATGGGCGTCCAGGCGGACAACCTCAAAGGCGCGTACTTCTTGACGACGGGCTCAGGCAAGTTCATGCGCAACGTGCCGCTGTATCCGGCCGAGTGCCTCGGCATCGTCCAGATCAACGAGGCAGGCGACGCCTACCGTATCGTCTGGGGCCTCGAGGGCGGCGGCAAGCCGACGAGCGAGTTCCCGACGCACTTCATGAACCACAGCATCCGCATGGCGGCGACTAACGGCGAAAACCGCGTAATCTACCACTGCCATTGCCCGAACATCATCGCGCTGTCCACGCTCGTCGAGCCCGACGCGCGCACCTGGACGCGTATCCTGTGGAAATCCATGACCGAGTGCGTCATCATCTTCCCGCATGGCGTCGGCGTCGTGCCGTGGATGGTCCCGGGCGGGGCGGACATCGCGCACGCGACGGCCAAGCTCATCGACAAGTACGATGCGGTCGTCTGGAGCCAGCACGGCATGTTCGTGAGCGGCAACAGCTTTGACGCCGCCTTCGGTCTGATGCACACCATCGAGAAGTCGGCGGGGCTCTACCTGACCGCCCGCGCCGCCAACGGCGGCAAGGAGCCGGGCTTCCTCATCAGCGACGCCCAGCTCATCAAGGTCTGCAACGATTTCAACGTCGAGCCCAATATGGAGTTCCTCGACGACGACTCGCTCATCTAGCGGAAATCCACGCCTGCTGCAAACTGCAAATTGGGGACAGTCCCCAATTTGCAGGGGGTGTCCCCAATTTGCAGTTTCGTACGTGTGAGATAGGGAGGAATGCGATGACGATCCGCAAGACGGCCGACGGCCGTACCATCCAGGGCTTCAAGATGAAGCTGTACGAGGGTTTTGCCGAGGAGTACGAGAAGCGCCACAACGAGCTGTGGCCCGAGATGCAGGACATGATCCACGAGTACGGCGGGCATAACTACAGCATCTTCATCGACAAGGAGACCAACACGCTCTTTGGCTACATCGAGGTCGACGACCCCGAGAAGTACGCGGAATCGGCCGACACGCCGATCAACCGCAAGTGGTGGGACTTCATGGCATCGGTCATGGAGACGAATGCCGACAACTCCCCGGTGACGGTGGATTTGCCGTGCGCGTTTCATCTAGATTAAGGAGAGGTTTTTCAAAGTGGCACTTTCGCAAGAACGCAAGGGGACGATTGCCGTTTCCCTTACCAACTTCCTGGACTCCGGCTGCATCGTCGGAAGCTCCGTCGTCCTGACCGCCTGGGCGGCGGCATTCGGCTTTGACGCGACGTGGACGGCAATTCTCGGCGCCATCGGCGCAAACGCTTTCGGCGCCGCCGTCGGCGCCCTCATCGGCGGCTTTCTGACCGACAAGTTCGGCCGCACGATCATCTACAGGTACAACCTGCTCGTGTACGCGCTCGGCGTCGCCATCTGCATGTGCGCCGTCAGCCTGCCCATGGCGGCCGTCGGCATCGTGCTGTCCGGCCTGTCCGTCGGCGCGGGCGTCCCGGCATCGTGGAGCTACATCTCCGAGACGTCGCAGTCCACGCACCGTGCGGCAAACATCGGCATCAGCCAGTTTGCCTGGAGCTGCGGCCCGGCGATCATCTTCATCTTGAACCTGATCCTGTCGTTTGCGCTGCCCGAGTTTGCGGCTGACGGCAAGACGCTGCTGCCCGCGGGCACCTACGGTCCCTTCGACGGCCTGCTCGCGACGCGCATCATCTTCCTCGTGCTGCTCGTCGTCGCGCTCGTGGCCTGGAATCTCCAGCGCCAGCTGCAGGAATCCCAGGATTGGGCCGAGAAGAACGCCGCCGCGACCGAGCACGTCGGCTTCGGCAAGATGATGGGGGATGCCCTCAAGAACTCCGTCAACGTCAAGACGATCGTCTTCCTCGTCGCGGTGTATTTGACCTGGAACCTCGCGGCGGGCACGAACGGCCAGTTCATGCCGTATCTGTATGCCGCCGCCGGCAACATCGACGCGACGGGCCAGAGCCTGCTCGGCATCGTCCAGTGGGTGCTCATCGCCGTCTGCTCGCTTGTCATCTTCAGCAAGCTCGGCGACAAGGTGCCGCATCGCATCCTGTTCGGCATCTCCGCGGCGCTCGCGTTGCTGTCCTGGGTCGCCATCGCGATCTTTGGCGTGGCGCTCACCAACGGCACCGCTGGCCAGATGGGCTGGGTGCTTTGGGTGTACGTCTTTTTGTGGGGTATCTCCGCGGGCTTCTCCGCGCAGTGCTTCTACGCGCTGTGGGGTACTGAGCTGTTCCCGACGCAGTACCGCGGCGGCGTCCAGGGCATCATGTTCTTCCTGGTGCGCGGCGTGCTCGGCATCTGGTCGCTCGTCGGCGTCGGCGCCATCATGGGCGACATCTCCGCAAACCCGGCGGGGTTCTTCCCCGCGGCGGTCATCATGTGCGTCGTGCTCGTGATCTCGCTGGTCGTGGGCGTCGTCTGGTGCCCGCAGACGCAGGGCAAGACGCTCGACGAGATCACCAAGGAGCGCTACGGCGATACGCTGTAGGCGCAGCCGAACCTCTGTCGGTATGCCTCGAGGGGCCGCGGATTTCCGCGGCCCCTCTTGTATTGCTCTGGGTACGCTTGTCTTAAGCTGCCGCTGCCTGGGCGTGGGGGGGGTTAGGCGCGCGGAGCCACGCTGGGAGCGCTCTCGGCTGGAGCGCCCTCGTTATGCGAGGCTCCCTTGTGGGAGGTCTCGTCGCGGAGCCTGCGCGATTCGATGATGGCGATGCGCGCGAGGCTCTCGACCACCTGGTTG
>CACZQA010000138.1 GCA_902783175.1 uncultured Coriobacteriaceae bacterium | reverse complement strand
CTTGACGTGCTTGATGATCTTGTGGCTGACCGAGCCGATGGCGAACTCCTGCAGCGCGTTCAGGCCGCGGCTGCCCACGACCACGAGGTCCGCGTTGTTCTTTTCCGCATAGCGGATGACCTCGTCGGCAGGACGGCCGTGCAGGAGCGTAAGCTCCGCGTTGACGCCCGCCTTCTCGAGGATTTCCATAGCGGGGGCAACGAGCTCGCGCTGCGCGTCGCCATGCGCCTCGATGGGGTCGTAGACCATATCGGAGTACACGTCGATCGCGATGACGGAAATCACCTCGACCTTCGCATCGGGAGAGAGCTGTGCGAGCATTGCCGCCTGCTCGACTGCACGCAGGGCGTTATCAGAACCATCGACTGCTACAACAATATTCTTGTACATATCCATCGACCTCTTCCCAACTCGCCGAGCCGGCCTGACAGCCGGCCTGCGTTCCTTGACGCTCACGCCAGGCCTTGTCTGGCCGCCGCGTCCTTACGTGGTTAATTATACCTCGTGAAAGAGCATTTGAGCAGGCGCCTCGTGTGCCCGAGGCGTTTTGCAGGCAAAAGAAAAGCGGCCCGCTCGGAGCCGCCTTTCATATACATCAAGAGGTTGATGCTTACGCGCCAGGAGCCTTGGGGGCACCAGGAGCTGCAGGAGCGCCAGGAGCGCCAGGAACTGCAGGAGCGCCAGGAGCGCCAGCCGGAGCGGCAGCGCCGCCACCGTTGAGCTGCTCGTTGAAGTTTGCCATATCGGCGTCGTCGAATTCCTTCTTGCAGAACGGGCACTTCTTGAGGATGGTGCCGCCCATAACAGGAAGGATCTTGCCACAGCTAGGGCACTTGATCTCTACCCCGCCACTCGCAGGCCTAAAACACATATCAACTCTCCTATCACTTTGCTTTTCCACGAAATCGAATGCTCGAGAGCTATTGTAGGCAGATGCCCGCGAGCCCGTTTTCGCTCCACGTACATTAACAGTCTTTTCCCGTTTTGTAATCGGAAACTTATGTGTTTGTTGTCGAATAAACCAATATTCCGTGAATGGTAGTAGCGTCTGACAAATAGCAGACCAAGCCCTTGACGTGCCTTTTTGCGCATTCTCGAGGTGCTGCGACGCGTCTATAATGGGCGCCACACGTGCCATTGAAAAAGGATCGATTCATGAACCTAGACGACTTTGCCGACCTCGATTTCGACCGCGCCAAACGCTGCGGGTTTCCCGAGGTCATCTACGCCGCGAGCAAGACGCCCGAGCAGATCGCGGCAATCGCGCAGGCGCTTCTCGCCGAGCACGGCATCGCGTTTGCCACGCGCGTGAAAGACGAGGCGGTGCCCGTCTTGCGTGCGGCATTCCCCGATGCCTGCTGGTTCGAACGCTCCCGCGTCTTTCTTGTGGACCGCCGCAAAGACCCCTTGTCGGGCGCGACGTTCGAGGAGCTGCTCGCGTGCCCCAACCGCGCTGCAGGCAACGTCGTCGTCGCCTGCGCGGGCACGAGCGACCTGCCCGTCGCAGAAGAGGCGGCGCTCACGGCGCGCATCATGGGCTCGCACGTCGAGATGCTGGTAGACGTCGGCGTCGCGGGCGTGCACCGTACCCTGCAGCACCTCGACGAGCTGCAAAGCGCCCGGGCAATCGTCGTGGTCGCCGGGATGGAGGGCGCGCTCGCCTCGCTGATCGGCGGGCTCGTCGACGTGCCCGTCGTCGCAGTGCCGACGAGCGTGGGCTACGGCGCGAGCTTTGGCGGCATAGCCGCGCTGCTCGGCATGCTCAACTCGTGTGCCGGGGGCGTTTCGGTCGTCAACATCGACAACGGCTTCGGGGCGGGGCAGATTGCCGACCGCATCAACCGCCCGCCTGCGCGCTTTACAGAAGCCTGACCGCCTCAAGTGCCTCATCCATGATGGCAGCCGCATCGTTCGTCACGATATCGAGCCCCTCGGCCGCGACGCAGACGCTCTCCTCGAAACCAAAATAGAGCTCGAACAGCGCCTTGGCCTGGTCGAACCCGTAGTTGTACTTTCCGAGGTAGCCGCCGACCGTCGTCACGTAGTACAGCTTGGTACCGCGGCACAGCGCCGTCGGCGTGCCGTCTTCGCCATACGTGAACGTCACGCCCTGGGCGCAGAGCAGCTCGAAGTAGATCTTGAGCTGGGCGGGAAACGAGAAGTCCCAGTACGGCGCCGCGATGAGCACCACATCGGCCTCCTTGAGCTGCTTTGCCTGGTCAAAGAGCGCATCGGAGAAGTCACCGCGCTCGATGGCGGCGCTGCGCCGGTTGAGCCGCTCCGAGTCGAGCGGCTGCAGGTCGAGCTCCTCGAGCACGAGCTCCAAGACGAGGTCGTCGTCTGCGGAGATGTGGTCGAGCACCGCCCGGGCAAGACGGTCGGTACGCGAGATATCGCGATTCACGCAGGCGTTCACAAACAGGATCTTCTTCATCGGGCGCTCCTTTGCATCGACGCATTTCCATGAGTATAGCGACCCAGCAGATGGCGCATAAGAAAAAGGAGGCGAGGAGGTGGCAAAATGCCAACTCCCCGCCCTCCTCGACAGAACTCCGCGAACCGACTCGGGCCCAGCTACCCCAGCTGCGCCTCGATGAGCTTGAGCTCCTGCGCGAGCTCCGCATGCTCGGCCTTGACCTTCTCGACGGCCTCGGGCGCGGCCTTTGCGAGGAAGTTCTCGTTGCCGAGCTTCTTGTCGAGCTTGGCGAGGTCCTTCTCCGCCTTCGCCTTGCGCTTCTCGAGGCGCTTTCTCTCCTCGTCGAAGTCGACGAGCCCGGAGAGCAGCGTGTAGACCTCGACCTCGTTGACGAAGTCGATGCCGGATTCCTGCGGCTTTGCCGCATCGGCAGACAGGACCTCAAACGCGCTCAGGCGCGCGAGGCTCGTGATGAGCCCCTCCTGCTCGCACAGGTAGGCTGCCTTCGCCTCTGCGTCCGCGCCCGTCGGGCGCACGGCAATCGCGAGCTCCTGGCGCGGGCTGATGCCGTAGTGCGCGCGTGTGGAGCGCACGGAGGAGACGACGTCGCATGCGAGCGCGACGGCGCGCTCGGACGGCTCGTCGATCCATGCGGACAGCTCGTCGGGGTCGGGCCATGCCGCGACCATCAGGGCCGGGGCGTCGTGCTCGATGGGCAGGTGCTCCCAGATGGCCTCGGTCACGAACGGCATGACCGGGTGCAGCAGGCGAAGCGCCGTGTCGAGCACGTACACGAGGTTGCGCTGCGCGACGGCGCGGCCGGCTCCGCCCTCGTTGAGGCGGGCCTTGCAGAGCTCGATGTACCAGTCACAGAACTCGTTCCAGAAAAAGACGTACAGCTCATGGGCAACGGTGCCAAAGCGGTATTCCTCGATGCCGCTCGTGACGTTGGCCGTGAGCTTGGCCAGGCGGGACAAGATCCATGCGTCCGCCGGCGTCGCTGCCTCGGGCGCACCCGGCTCGTAGCCCTCCATATTCATCATGACGAAGCGCGCGGCGTTCCAGATCTTGGTCACGAATGAGCGCGCCGCCTCGGTGCGGGGCGAGTCGATGAGCTTGTGCGTCTTCTTGTCGATGTTCGCATCGAACTTGACGTCTTGGTTGTTGGTGACGAGCGTGAGCAGGTTGAAGCGCATCGCGTCTGCGCCGTACTTCTCGATGAGGTCCATGGGGTCGACGCCGTTGCCCTTGGACTTGGACATGCGGCTGCCGTCCTTTGCCAGGATCGTCGCGTAGATGAAGACGTCCTCGAACGGGATCTCCTTCGTGAAGTACAGCGAGCTCATGACCATGCGGGCAACCCACAG
>CACZQA010000137.1 GCA_902783175.1 uncultured Coriobacteriaceae bacterium | reverse complement strand
CTGCTCATCGTCGTGGCAGTCGCCGGCGCGCTTCTCGCGTCGCAGGCGACGGCGACGGACCTCGCGGCGAAAAACCAGGTTCCCTCGCCCGCGCATCTCTTCGGGACCGACCGTCTGGGACGCGACATGCTGGTGCGCACGGTCTCGGGCCTGTCGACGAGCATCGGGATCGGCCTGCTCGCTGCATTCGTGTCGTCGGTCATCGCGCTTGTGCTCGGCACGGCAGCGGCACTTGGCGGCAAGAAGGCTGACGCCGTCGTGACCTGGCTCGTCGACCTCATGATGAGCATTCCGCACATCGTGCTGCTCATCCTCATCTCCTACGCGCTCGGCAAGGGGTTCTGGGGGGTTACCGTGGGCGTCGCCATCACGCATTGGCCGAGCCTGTGCCGCGTCATCAGGGCCGAGGTGCTGCAGGTCAAGCAGAGCCGATACGTCGCGATTTCGCGTCAGATGGGCGTGCGCCCGCTCAAGATCGCCCTGCACCATATCGCGCCAGCCGTGTTCCCGCAGCTTCTCGTGGGACTCATCTTGCTGTTCCCGCATGCGATCTTGCACGAGGCGGCGATCACGTTTCTGGGCTTCGGGCTGCCGCCGGAGATGCCCGCCATCGGCGTCATTTTGAGCGAGTCGATGAGCTACCTGTCGTCCGGCATGTGGTGGCTCGCGTTCTTCCCGGGCATCGCGCTCGTCATCGTGGTCATGCTGTTCTACGCGGCGGGCCAGTGCCTGCGCCGCCTGATCGACCCGCATCAGGCGCAGCGGTAGGAAAAGGCGGGAGGGACGATGAGAAGAGAGCTGGAAACGCATGCGGGCGAGATGGCGCCCCAGGGACGCGGCGCAGACCACGAGCCCGGGCACGACCACGAGGGGGAGTTCAAGCACCATCACCATGTGCATCTGCCGCACGATGGCGCGAAACACGAGCATGGCCATCACCTGCTGCAGGTGGAGCACCTGTCCATCGGCTTCGACATGTACCGCAGGGCGGGGCTGCTCTCGTCCGAGCGCATGTTCTCCAAGGTGATCGACGACCTGAGCATCGCCGTGCACGTGGGCGAGATCGTGGCCATCGTGGGCGCGTCGGGCTCGGGAAAGACGCTGCTCGCGGATGCGATCATGGGGCTGTACGAGCCCAATGCGCGCGTGAGCGGCACCATCTACTTCGACGGCGTGCTGCAGACGGCGGCGTCTCTCGTGGGGCACCGCGGCCGCGAGATCGCGTTCGTGCCGCAAAGCGTCAAGTCGCTCAACCCGCTCATGAAGGTCGGCAGGCAGATCGGCGGCAGCAAGGAGCGGCGCGCGGAGCTGTTCCGTCAGTACCGGCTCGCGCCGGAGGTCGAGGACCTGTACCCGTTCGAGCTGTCGGGCGGCATGGCGCGGCGCGTTCTGCTCGCGACGGCGCTCATCTCCGACCCGCGGCTCATCATCGCCGACGAGCCCACGCCGGGCCTCGACTTGGAGCTCGCCATCAAGGCGATGGACGATTTCCGCGCCTTTGCGGATGCGGGCGGCGGCGTGCTGCTCATCACGCACGACATCGAGCTCGCGCTGCGCGTCGCCGACCGCGTCGCGGTGTTTCGGGACGGCACGGTCGTCGAGGAGACGGACGTTGCGTGCTTCGACGACCCCGCGCTGCTCGAGACCGCGTTTGCGCGCCGTCTGTGGCATGCGCTGCCGACGCATGACTTTGCCGACGTGGGGGAGGGTGCGCGATGAGCGAGCTGCGTGCGCGAGATATCTCGTTCGGGTACGCGGGGGCGCCCGCGCTGTTCGAGGGGCTGAACCTTGTGGTGCGAGGAGGCGAGCGTGTCGCGCTGCGGGCCCCGTCGGGCTTTGGCAAGAGCACGCTGTGCCAGATCCTCGCGGGGTACCTCGAGCCGGATGCGGGCGAGGTGACGCTGGACGGGGAGCCCGTGCGCGCGCGTCCCGGCAAGCCCAACCCGGTGCAGCTCGTGTGGCAGCACCCCGAGCAGGCACTCGACCCCTACGTGCGCATCCGCAAATCGATTGGCGAGGCGGCGCCCGTGCCTGGGGAGCTGCTCGACGGGCTGGGGGTGCGCGACGAGTGGCTCGACCGCTTCCCGCACGAGCTGTCGGGAGGTGAGCTGCAGCGCTGCTGCCTTGCGCGCACGCTGAGCGTCGCGCCGCGCTTCATCATCGCCGACGAGATCTCGACGATGCTCGATGCCGTCACGCAGGTGCAGATCTGGGAGTTTTTGCTGGAATACTGCAAGGGCCGTGACGTCGGCCTCGTGCTGGTCACCCACTCCGACGCGCTTCTCGAGCGCCTCGCGACGCGCACGCTCGACCTCGCCTGAACCAACCTGCAAAAAGGGGACAGTCCCCAATTTGCAGGGGGTGTCCCCAATTTGCAGTTTTTGCACATGGCGCGGGACCAATAGCAAAACTGCAGATTAGGGACAGTCCCCAATTTGCAGTCTTGCTTGCGGCGTCGTGCCGCTCGCTAGGCGATGACGAAGCTCTCCATCGCCTCGCGCGCGTCGGGCCCGGTGCCCTCGACCCAACCTAGGAAGAGGGGCATCTCGGGTGCCCGGTGGTCGAGCAGCGTGAACGAGAATCCGTTTGGCACACGTCCCTTGGGCAGTTGCAAGCGCCAACCGACGAACTCCGCACGGTCGGCGGGCTTGCGAAAATCGAGCCCGACGTTGAGGTCGAGCGCGCTCAGCGCGAACGTACGGCCGTTCGCGACGGCGCCGAGCACGATGTTGTTGCCGTCACGGCAAAACACCTTGAGGCGCGGGCCGTCGAGGTGCAGCCGGTACGTCTTACCCACCTCCAGCCTGGTCAGGTCGACGATGATGCCGTGCAGTCCTTCGCTTTCGATGACGTGGGTGATGTGGCTGTCGTCTCCGAAGCACGGGAACTCGTCGTGAAAGTCGACAACGGCGAACTCGATCGCGTTTCCGACGGTATCGGTAATCTCGATCGTCCCAAACGGGGTCTCGAGTGCCGTCGCGGGGCGCTCATCGCTCATGTCGGCATCATCGTGCGGCGGATTGAAGTGGCGGTAGGCAAGGGAAGACGCCTCGAACGTTGTGTCATCTGCCCACTCCTCGTTCTCGCAGACGATGACGACGGTTTTCGCGGGGTCGTCAAACGCGGCCTTCACGAGCGCCTCATACGGTTCGAGGCGCAACGCCTGGTGGTACTCGCAATATGCCGCGTCGCTGGGGATGTCCGCGGGCATACCGCCTTTCGAGACGATCATGATATTCGGATAGTCCACGCCAAGATAACTGAACATGAGTGCTCCTCCTCGGCTGCGTCATGCCGAAACTGCAAAAAAGGGACTGTCCCCATTTTGCAGTTTTGCGGCCGTGCTGATGGGGCCATCGCACATGTCACACGGAGTTCACATTTCGGTGACGCTGTTTTGACATCGCGCTCTTACCGTTAGCACGTCATTACTGGCTAGGGAGAGCAGGCACAATCACATGGAAATCGCGACTATCGTAGTGGTGGTCCTCGTCATTTCGACAGCATTGATATTCGACTTCACGAATGGGTTCCATGACACGGCAAACGCCATGGCAACCTCTATTGCGACCGGCGCGCTCAAGCCCAAGACCGCGGTCATCGCGGCGGGCACGCTCAACCTCGTCGGCGCGTTCCTCTCGACCGAGGTCGCAAAGACCATCTCGGGCGGCATCATCAACGAGCAGGCGGTCACGATCTTGCCCGAGTTCATCTTTGCGGGCCTGGTCGGCGCGATTGTCTGGAACCTGCTCACCTGGCTCGTCGGCCTGCCCTCGAGCTCGTCGCACGCGCTGTTCGGCGGCCTCGTCGGCGCGGTCATCGTCGGCGCCGGCGTCCAGGGCGTGAACTTTCTCGCCGTGCTCACCAAGGTTCTCATTCCCGCGCTCATCTCGCCGGTCATCGCAGGACTTGCGTCCTTTATTGCCGTCAAGCTCATCTATCTCGTCGTGAGAAAGCTCGACGAGAAATACGTCGAGGACGGCTTCCGTTACGGCCAGACCATCACCGCGTGCCTCGTCGCGCTCTCGCACGGCACGAACGACGCGCAAAAGACCATGGGCATTATCACGCTCACGCTCATCGCCGTGGGCGCGCAGGCATCGGGCACCGGCCCGCAGATGTGGGTCGTCTTCATCTGCGGCTTTGCCATCGCGCTCGGAACCTATACGGGCGGCTGGCGCGTCGTCCGCACGCTCGGCAAGGGCCTGACGGAGATCAACACGCCCCAGGGCTTTGCCGCCGAGGCAAGCTCCGCGGCGACGATCCTCGTCT
>CACZQA010000136.1 GCA_902783175.1 uncultured Coriobacteriaceae bacterium | reverse complement strand
GAAGCGCCTCGACGACGCGCAGCAGAAGGTGACGGTCCTCATGGGAGAGCTCGAGCCCGAGAACAGCGACGAAGTCGACACGAAGCTCAGCTAGTCGCGCACGCATCGACGCAGGCAAATGCGGCATGCTATCGGCCGCTTGCCGCTTTTGCCGAGCTGCGCGTCTATTCTCTGTGAGACAATGTTACGAGTTCTTTACCTGACGACGTTTTGTAGGAGACATTCATGTACGTACTCGTGATCAATGCGGGTAGTTCGTCCCTCAAATATCAAGTAATTGATTCTGAGACCGAGAAGACCATCACAAAGGGTCTGTGCGAGCGCGTCGGCTATTCCGATTCCTTCCATAAGCTGTGGGGCAGCGGCGATGACGTGCACGTCATCGAGACCCCCATGCACGACCATCTGACGGCCATGCGTATCGTCATCGACACGCTCGTGAACGACCCGAACTCGGGGATCGACACCCTGGACGAGATCGGCGCGGTAGGCTACCGCATCGTCCACGGCGGCGAGAAGTTCAGCGAGTCCGTGCTCGTCGACGACCAGGCAATCGCCGACATCGAGCTGTGCTCCGAGCTCGCACCGCTCCACAACCCACCTGCGGTCAAGTGCATTCGCGCCGCGCGCGAACTCATGCCAAACGTTCCCCATGTCTGCGTGTTCGACACCGCATTCCACCAGACCATGCCCCCGCGCGCCTATATGTACGCGCTGCCATACGAATTCTACGAGCACTACGGTATCCGCAAGTACGGTGCCCACGGCACCTCGCACCGCTACATCGCCATGCGCACGGCAGAGATCTTGGGCGAGCGTCTCGAAGACCTCAAGCTGATTACCTGCCACTTGGGCGGCGGCTGCTCGGTCACGGCCATCGACCACGGCATGTCCGTCGACACCTCCATGGGCTTCACGCCCCTCGGCGGCGTCATGATGGGTTCGCGCTGCGGCGACATCGACCCCTCCATCGTCACGTACCTCATGGAGCAGGAAGGCTACACCCCGCACGAGATCAACGAGATCATGAACCGCGAGTCGGGGCTGCTAGGCATCAGCGGCCTGTCGAGCGACCTGCGCGACATCAAGGCGGCGACTATTGCCGGGCACAAGCGCGCCACGCTCGCCTACGACATGTACTCCTCCTCCGTCAAGAAGACGCTGGGCGCCTACATCGCCGAGCTGGGCGGCGTCGACGCGATCTCGTTTGCCGGCGGCGTGGGCGAGCACTGCGAGCGCATGCGCCGTATGATCTTGAGCGGCATGGAGTCGCTCGGCATCATCCTCGACTACAAGGCGAACAAGGTCGAGGGCGAGGAGCGCGTCATCAACGACCCGCGCTCCAAGGTCAAGCTGCTGGTGGTCCCCACCAACGAGGAACTCATGATCGCCCGCGACACGGCTCGCATCGCAAGCGAGGCGCTGGCGCAAGAACACGCTTAATATGCATAAATCAATCAATGAATGCAAATATTTTGCATAGATAAATAAAAATATTGATTCTCGAGTGAATTAGTTGCAGAATACGCTACTGGTAGGGCCCGCAAGGGTCCTACCTGCGTTTGACGAAAAATCGCACCACGGCGTGCGCGGCGATTTGCGAGGTAGACATGGCTGACGATTCAACAGAACTCGAGTTCATCGAAGGTGGCGTCACGGCCCCGGAGGGCTTTTCGGCCGCAGGGGCGCATATCGGGTTTCGAAAGAGCCCCGAGCGCTTCGATGCCGCGCTCGTCGTCTCGTCAGCGCAGGATACCGTCGCTACCGGCACGTTCACGAGAAACGTGTTCTGCGCGGCACCGGTGCAGGTCTCGCGTTCCGTTGCCGCAGGTGGCAGGGCACGCGCGGTCATCTTGAACTCGGGCATCGCCAACGCCGCGACGGGCGAGCCGGGGCGCGCGGCTGCACGTGCCATGCAGGAAATCACCGCCCAGGCGCTCTCTGTGCCGGCAGACGAGGTCTTCGTCGCGTCGACGGGCGTCATCGGCGTGCAGCTTCCCACGGGCCCGTTCGAGACGGGCGTGCCGCAGCTCGTCTCCAAGCTCTCTCGCGAGGGCAGCCATGACGCGGCGCTTGCCATCATGACCACCGATACGCACCTCAAGGAGTGCGCGGTCGAGTTCTCCGTCGGGCAGCACAGCTACCGCATCGGCGGCATGTGCAAGGGCTCGGGCATGATCCAGCCCGACATGGCGACGATGCTCTGCGTCCTGACCTCGGATATGCCCGTTTCGGCAGAGGCCGCGCATGCTGCCCTCAAAGAGGCGGTGGACCACTCGTTCAACAAGGTCACCGTCGACTCGGATACCTCCACCAACGACAGCGTCTTTCTCATGAGCTCGTGCTTGGGCGAGGGTGCCCCCGCAAAAATCGGGGATGCGGCCTTTACCGCGTTTGCAACGGCGCTGCGCGCGGTCTGCGAGAATCTCGCGCGCCAGATCGCCGCAGATGGCGAGGGGGCGACCAAGCTCGTCACGGTCAACGTCCGCGGTGCGGCAAACGACGCCGACGCCGACAAGGCGGCGCGCACCATCGCCAACTCCCCGCTCGTGAAGACCGCCATCGCCGGCCACGATTGCAACTGGGGGCGCGTCGCAGCGGCTCTCGGGCGCAGCGGCGCTGCCTTCGAGCAGGAGAAGACCGACATCGACATCCTCGGGCTGCCCGTGTGCCGCGACGGCCTGGCCATCGTGTTCGACGAGGAAGAGGCGCTGCGACGCTTCGAGCAAGACGAGGTCGTCATCGACGTCGACCTGCACCAGGGAGACGCGTCGACGCGCATCTGGACCTGCGACCTGACGCACGACTACATCAGCATCAATGCGGACTACCGCAGCTAAGAAGGAACCATGATTTTCAGAGAGCAACGCGAGATTATCGATATCGACGAGGTTGGCGCGCTGTCCAACTCCGCCCGGGCGAAGGTGCTCATCGAGGCGCTGCCGTGGATCGAAGACATCACGGGCAAGACGATCGTCATCAAGTACGGCGGGGCGGCCATGGTCGCCGGCGAGCTGCGCGACGCCGTCGTCGACGACATCATCATGCTCAAGCTGATGGGCGCGAACCCCATCATCGTCCATGGCGGCGGCCCCAACATCAACGCCATGCTCAAGCGCCTGGACATGCCGGTCAGGTTCGAGAACGGCCAGCGCGTGACCGACGAGGCCACCATGGAGGTCGTCAAGATGACGCTCGTGGGCCAGGTCAACCAGGAGCTGGTCAGCGCCATCAACCGGCACGGCTCGGTTGCCGTCGGCCTGAACGGCGCCGACGCGAAGATCATCCAGGCAGAGCCGCTCGACGAGAAGCTCGGCCGCGTCGGCAAGGTCAAGAAGGTCGACACGACGCTCATCGAAGACCTGCTCGCCGTCGACTACATTCCCGTCATCGCCACGGTGGGGTATTCCGAAGACGGTGACTACAACATCAACGCCGACACGGCAGCGGGAGAGATCGCCGCGGCCATCGGCGCCCAGAAGATCGTCTTCATCACCGACGTCGACGGCATCTACACCGACTTCTCGGACAAGTCGACGCTCGTGTTGCGCGCCTCGCTCTCCGAGATGGTCAAGCTCGCGGAGAGCGGCACGATGTCGTCGGGCATGATCCCCAAGATCAACGCCTGCGTCACCGCGCTTTCGGCGGGCGTGAGCAAGGCGCACATCATCAACGGCACGACGCCGCACGCGCTCGTGCTCGAGATCTTCACCGACGCGGGCGTCGGCACGATGGTCATGCGCCATCACGACGATTCCATCGACCCGGGCTTCGTCGAGGCCCCGGTCAGCAACTTCGCAAGCAAACTCGACCAGTCAATCCAGTCCATCGGAAGGAGATAGCAGATGGGCGCATCGTTGAAAGAGCAGCAAGAGCTCGATTCCGAATACCTCATGCAGACGTTCGTGCGCAAGCCCGTGGAGTTCGTGCGCGGTGCCGGCGCGCGCCTGTACGACGACGACGGCAAGGAGTACCGCGACTTTTTGGCGGGCATCGGCGTGTGCAGCGTCGGCCACAACAACCCCAAGGTCGTCGCGGCCATCAAGGAACAGGCCGACAAGCTCATCCACGTGAGCAACTACTACTACATCGAGCACCGCGGCGAGCTCGCCAAGCGCATCAACGACATGCTTGCCGTCATGACGGGCTCCAAGTGGCGCATCTTCTTCGCCAACTCCGGTGCCGAGGCCAACGAGGGCGCGATCAAGACCGCGCGTCGCTGGGGCAAGGAGCACGCAAACGGCGCTGGCGGCATCATCACGGCCATCAAGTCGTTCCACGGCCGCACGCTCGCGACGCTTGCGGCGACGGGCCAGGACTCCAAGCAGGATCCCTTCGCACCGCTGCCCACGGGCTTCGCACACGTACCGCTCAACGACATCGCCGCCCTCGAAGAGGCCATCCACACCGAAATCGACGGCACGAAACCCGTCGCGCTCATGCTCGAGCCCATCCAGGGCGAGTCGGGCGTCTGGCCGTGCACGAGGGAATACCTCCAGGCGGCGCGCAGGCTGACGTCCGAGAACAACATGCTCCTCATCTTCGACGAGGTGCAGACGGGATTCTGCCGCACGGGCGACTACTTCGCGTTCCAAACCTTCGGCGTCGAGCCCGACATTGTCTCGATGGCAAAGGGTATCGCCGACGGCGTGCCCATGGGCGCGTTTGCCGCCAAGGAGGACATCGCCGCGGTCATGAAGCCCGGCATGCACGGCTCGACCTTCGGCGGCAGCAACCTCGCCTGCGCGGCATCGGATGCGACGACGCAGGTCATGTGCGAGCCCGGTTTTCTCGAGCACGTGCGCGAGGTGGGCGCCTACCTGCGCGAACAGCTGGCAACTCTGCCGTTCGTCGTTGAGGTGCGCGGCGAGGGCCTCATGGTGGGCGTGTCGCTCGACAAGCCCGTCGCCTCCGCGCTCGTCATGGCGGCGCTCGAGGCCGGCTTCGTGCTGAACGCTCCCGCGGCGGATATCCTGCGCTTCTTGCCGCCGCTCATCATCACCAAAGAAGACGTCGATGCGCTCATGGGCGCACTTCCCAGCTGCTACGAGGAGGCATGCAATGACTAACGGCAATCCACTCGCGGGGCGCGACCTGCTCCGCCTGCTCGACCTCACGCCCGAGGAATTCGAGCTCGTGCTCGACACCGCGGCCCAGCAGAAGGCCGGTTGGGCAGCCGGCGTCCACGAGACGCCGTGCAAGGACGAATCGGTCGCCATCATCCTGGAGAAGCCCTCACTGCGCACGCGCTCGAGCTTCGAGATCGGCACCTACCGCCTGGGCGCCCACCCGCTTGTCATGAGCGATAACCACTCGGCGTTCAGCCGTGGCGAGACCGTGCACGACACGACGCTCGTGCTCGAGCGCTTCGTCGACGCGATCGTCATTCGCACCTTCGAGCAGTCCAAGGTCGAAGAGATCGCCAAATGGGCCAAGATCCCCGTCGTGAACGCGCTCACCGACGATTTCCATCCGTGCCAGGGCCTTGCCGACGCGCTCACCATCCGCGAGCACAAAGGCTCGCTCAAGGGGCTCACGCTCGCCTATGTGGGCGACGGCAACAACATGTCCAACACCTACGTCGAGCTCGGCGCACTTGCCGGCATGCACGTGAAGATCGGCTGCCCGTCCACGCACCCCACCGACGCCGTCGTCGTGGAGGAGGCACGCGCCATCGCCTTGCAGACGGGCGCGACCATCGAGGTATTCGACAACCCGCAAGACGCCGTCGCCGACGCTGACGTCGTCCTCACCGACACGTGGACGTCGATGGGCGACGAGGCCGAGCACGACAAGCGCCTCAAGGAGTTCGAGGGCTTCCAGGTCAACGCGGCGCTCATGGCGCTTGCCAAAGACGATGCCCTGTTCATGCACTGCCTGCCGGCGCATCGCGGCGAGGAGGTCACCGACGAGGTCATGGACGGCCCGCAGTCGGTCATCTTCGACGAGGCAGAAAACCGCCTGCACGCCCAGAAGGCCCTGCTGTCCCTGGTAATGGGGTAGGCATGCCGTCGGTACGGGAAGACAGGCAGCGCCAGATCCGCGCGCTCGTGCGCTCGGGCGGCATACGCACCCAGCACGGGCTGGTGACCGCGCTCAAGGAGCATGGCTTCGACGTCACGCAGGCCACCGTCTCGAGGGACATCTCGGACCTCGACCTGCAGAAGGACGAGAGGGGCTTCTACGCGCTCGCCGAGGACCTGCGCTTCAAGACCATCCTCACGGCGACGGGGCGTGCGACCAAGCGCGCCGGCAACCAGGTGCTGCTGTTCACGGAGCCCGGCTCGGCATCGAGCGTTGCCGCCGCGCTCGACTCGGCGCTCCCCGAAGGCGTGCTCGGCTCGATTGCCGGAGACGACACGATCCTCGTCATCACCGCAGACGAGGAAGCGGGGGAACTTTTCCAAAAGAGAGTGGACAGCATGCTCTCGAATAAATAGATTTGGGTACGGTTGATGGCTCGGCTCGAGTCGTCGTTTACTACGAAAGGATTTAGGCACATGGCAAAAGACAAGGTTGTGCTCGCATATTCCGGCGGTCTGGACACGTCGGTCTGCATCAAGTGGCTCATGGAGGAAAAGGGCCTCGACGTCATCGCGATGGTCGGAGACGTCGGGCAGGAGCGCCAGGACCTCGAGTACGTCCGCCAGAAGGCCCTGCAGGTCGGCGCGATCGAGTCGCTCGCCATCGACATGCGCGAGGAGTACGTCAACGACTTCCTCACCAAGGCGCTTGCCGCCAACTGCATGTACGAGAACAAGTACCCCATGGTCTCCGCGCTTTCCCGCCCGGTCATCTCTAAGAACCTCGTCGAGATTGCCCACAAGTACGGTGCAAAGTACATCGCCCATGGTTGCACGGGCAAGGGCAACGACCAGGT